>DXGZ01000023.1 GCA_019113645.1 Candidatus Mediterraneibacter vanvlietii
GGTTTTTGTTTGGTAGCTTAATTTTACATCAAAAAGGAACAGGATTCCTTATATTTTGGGCATTTTTTGAAAGTTGTGGATAATAAACGCAGCAGATTTGTCTTATGAGGATAATTCTGCGGAAACTCAAGGATGACGATGCTTGACATTGTTGTGGAAACAGTATAAAATTGAGATGTTGTATTTAAGTAATATGTACAATGAAAATTGAATAAGGAGGTGCTCCTGTGCAATTAAGTTTAGGCTTATGTATAGTAATTGCCGTGGCCCTCGCGTTGATAGTTGGGATTATTTCTCATTTTGCAACGATTTCCAATTTGAAGAAGAATGCTCAGAGCAAGATCGGAAACGCGGAAACAAGAGCAAGAGAAATTATCGACGATGCTGTGAAAGCTGCCGAGACAACGAAGAAGGAAGCTCTTTTGGAAGTAAAGGAAGAGTCCATCAAGACAAAGAACGACCTTGAAAAAGAAACGAAAGAGCGGAGAGCGGAACTGCAGCGCTATGAGAAAAGAGTGCTTGCAAAAGAAGAGGCGGTTGAGAAGAGATCCGATGCCCTTGAACATCGGGAATCAAAGCTTTCGTCAAAAGAAGAACAACTTCGCCAGCGTGAAGCCAAGGTAGAAGAGCTGAGTCAGAAACGTGTACAGGAACTGGAACGAATCTCAGGTCTAACCTCCGAACAGGCAAAAGAATATCTGTTGAAAACTGTTGAAGAAGATGTTAAGCATGACACTGCAAAGATGGTCAGAGAGCTTGAGGCTCAGGCAAAAGAAGAAGCGGATAAGAAGGCGAAAGAATACGTTGTAAACGCGATCCAGAGATGTGCCGCTGACCATGTTGCAGAGACAACGATTTCTGTTGTTCAGCTTCCGAGCGATGAGATGAAAGGCCGTATTATCGGCCGTGAAGGAAGAAATATCCGTACGCTCGAGACGTTGACTGGTGTGGAACTTATTATCGATGACACACCGGAGGCAGTTGTCTTGTCCGGATTTGATCCGATCCGTCGTGAAGTGGCAAGGATAGCTCTTGAAAGACTGATTGTGGACGGACGTATTCATCCGGCAAGAATCGAGGAAATGGTAGAGAAAGCGCAGAAGGAAGTCGATACCATGATCAGGGAAGAAGGAGAGGCGGCAGCGCTTGAAGTAGGTGTGCCGGGTATCCATCCGGAACTGATCCGTCTTCTTGGCCGTATGAAGTTCAGGACAAGCTATGGACAGAACGCACTGAAGCATTCTATCGAGGTTGCACAGCTTGCCGGCCTTCTTGCGGGAGAGATCGGAATCGATGTAAGAATGGCGAAACGTGCCGGACTTCTGCATGATATAGGTAAATCAATCGACCACGATGTGGAGGGATCCCATATCCAGATCGGTGTGGATCTCTGCAGAAAATATAAAGAATCCCCGACTGTTATCAATGCGGTTGAGGCGCATCACGGGGACGTAGAACCTCAGACACTGATTGCGTGCGTAGTTCAGGCGGCTGATACGATTTCAGCGGCACGGCCGGGCGCGAGACGTGAAACCATCGAAACATATACAAACAGATTAAAACAGTTAGAAGATATCACCAACCAGTTTAAAGGTGTGGAGAAATCTTTTGCCATTCAGGCAGGTAGAGAGATTCGTGTTATGGTAGTTCCAGAGCAGGTATCTGATGATGATATGGTGCTTTTGGCCCGGGATATTGCTAAGCAGATTGAATTTGAACTCGAGTATCCGGGACAGATTAAAGTGAATGTAATCCGTGAATCACGGGCGACAGATTATGCGAAGTAGAACATAACAGACAGATATAAGATCAGCCCTTGTCGAGAGACGAGGGCTTTCTTTTTTCTCCGCTGCAAGGGGAAGAAATCAAAACATATCTGAGGAGGAAAAAATGAGCGAACATATAAAACGACTGAACAGAGAACTGAAGTTTAAAGGAAAGATCATTGATTTTTATCAGGATACAATGGAGATTGACGGAGACCATACAGTAGTATGGGATTTTATTAAACATAAGGGTGCGGCAGCGGTTGTCCCTGTCACCGAGGACGGTAAAATTCTTATGGTTCGTCAGTACCGGAATGCGCTGGAACGCTATACGCTGGAGATTCCGGCAGGCGCGCTTGACGCGGAAGACGAGCCGGGACTTACCTGCGCGTCCCGCGAACTGGAGGAGGAGACCGGGTATCGGAGCGAGCATCTCGAATGGCTGATTACTCTGCGGACCACGGTCGCGTTCTGCAATGAGCGGATTGAAGTCTATGTGGCAAAAGACCTGATTCCCTCGAGACAGCATCTGGATGAGGATGAATTCATTGATCTGAAGGCATATTCTCTCGATGAATTGAAGGAAAAGATCTTCAGCGGTGAAATCGAAGACGCCAAGACGGTTGCATCTCTTATGGCGTATGCAGTCAAATACGGCAGATGAGTCAGAAAGAGTCAGACAGCCGCAGAGAAAATGGCGATGAGAAAATGACAATAGAATAAATGACAGACCCCGGCATATAATGAAATATCTGACAGGACGCATCTTAAGATGCGCCTGCGCTGCAGGAAAGAGGGAGAGCCTATGAGGATATTTCGAACAAGAAAACAGTTCCTTGTTTTCTTTATGCCGGGGTTTTTGCTCGGCATTATTTATGTGAATTTTATTGCGGCAAAGTATATGGCGGAGCCCGGGATTTTCAGCGAGTATTTTCTTGATCAGTTTGATTCGGTGAAAATTGAGGCTGGAGAATATATCTGGTACCTGCTGCGGGTGAGGGTGCTGCCGTTTCTTGCCCTGGCCGGGATCGCTTTTACGAAAATGAGGAAAGCAGCGGCAGTGCTGTTTCTGTTTTGGACGGGCATCTCCGGCGGCATACTGATCTCCACTGCGGTCCTGAACCTGGGGATCAGGGGGAGCCTGCTCTGTCTTGCCGGCCTTGTCCCTCAGTTCTTCCTGTACATACCTGCTTATCTGGTTCTACTGTGGTATTGCTGCACAGCGCCTCAGAACCGCTGGAACCAGCAGAAAACCATATTTGTCATTCTGGCAATGTCAGTTGGAATTCTGCTGGAACTGTATGTGAATCCGCTGGTGGTCAAGGCATTTCTGAGTGTGTTCTAGCACCGGAAATGCGGGATCTGACGCCGAACCATAATACAGATACTGCGAGCAGCGTGATGACCAGCTGGCTTGCGAGGAGTCCCCAGAGATATCCCTGCATCCCGAATTTCGGGATCGCGAGGAATACTCCTGCTATCCGGATCAGAAGCCCGGTTATGTTAATCAGAAAGGTGGAAGTCGCCTTCCCGAGTCCGTTTATCGTGCTGATCAGAGCGGTGTTCGTGTAGAGAAACGGGCAGATCCACGCCAGCGTAATGATGAATTTGCCGGCTGTCTCGCTGTGGAACAGTACGCTGCCGATCAGATTCCCGAACATTAGGAAAAACAGACAGCAGGCAAGACCGATCATGAGGCAGCTTCCAGCTGCTTTTTTCAGCAGACTGGCGACAGAGCTGTGGTCACCGGAAGCGCTGGAGGCACTGACGGCAGGCATGAGTACTGAACCGACGGAGTTGGTTGCAGCGGAAGGGAACAGGATACAGGGCAGCGCCATACCAGTAAGGACGCCGTAAGTGGCGATTGCCTCTGATGTGCTGAGCCCGTAAAGTTTCAGGCAGGCGGGGATGGATGCAGCCTCTATACTCTGGAGCAGGGTGACTGCTGTGCGGTTTGCAGTGAGAGGCAGGGAGAGACCGAGCAGCTCCCGTGTATTCTTCAGGACTGTACGGATCCTGGTTGGTGAGGAGAGGCGCTGCCCGGCAAGAATGCGGCCTGATGAGAGGGCGGCTGCCAGCTCGCCGGCGACAATCCCTGCGGCTGCCAGATGTATGGTCGGCGTCCGGCCGCTATTTCGGAGGAGGACAACGGCGAGCAGTACAAAGAAAATGCGGAATCCCTGTTCAATGAGCTGGGTGACAGCGGGGAGTTTCGCGTTCTGGAGTCCGAAACTGTAGCCGCAGATACAGCTGTGGACAGCAGCGCAGGGCAGTGCATAGGATATGATCAGGAGCATTTCGCTGCACCGCGCGTCTCCGAGAAAAGAGACTGCGATGCAGTCTGCATTCTGCTGTACAATCAGAATCTCAATCAGTGAGATCACCATGGTGAGGCAAAGAGCGATCCGGAGGATGTTCTTTGCCTCACCTTCTTTTTTCTGTGAAACCTTCTCTGCAACGGAACGGGAAACAGCAGTCTGGATTCCGCCTGTGCTGAGGGACATGCAGAGCGTGTATACGGGGAAGATGAGCTGATACAGGCCCACGCTTTCTTCACCGAAGGCATGGCTTAAGAAGATGCGGAAAAAGAATCCCATGATCCGGCTGATCAGCCCGGCACCTGTTAAAATGGCAGCGCCTTTTAAGAGTTTATGACCGGAAAACATAAGAAATCACCTCTTGCGGATTCTGCCGGAAATGATATTGGCAGACTTTTTACAGCATATGTGGTTTTATGCCTTGACAGAACAGAAACCGGGTGATATCCTACAAAAGGAAATCCTAGTAAATAACTAGGGAATGAAAGGAGAAAGGAAAAAATTGAAGCTGTCTACGAAAGGAAGGTACGGGCTCAGAGCATTGATTGATCTGGCGCAGTACAGCAGTGGAGGTCCTGTCTCTACGGCGAGTATTTCCGCGCGGCAGGATATTTCAGAGCGGTATCTGGAGCAGCTTATGTCCATGATGAAAAAAGCCGGACTGGTGAAAAGCATCCGCGGGGCGGGCGGCGGTTATGTGCTCGCAAAGGACATGTGTGAGATTTCGGTCGGCGACGTGCTTCGTGCGCTGGAAGGAAGTCTGGAACCGGTTGACTGCGCGGGGCTGGAGCCGGAGGGAATGTGCAGTGCTTCAGACAGCTGTGTGGCGAAATATGTCTGGCAGAGGATTAACGAGAGCATCAACCGCACAGTGGATGAGATCAGGCTCGATCAGCTCGTAGATCAGAGCCGGAGACAATGCGGTGAAAAATCAGACAGAGAAGAACTGCTTTAAAGGAGGATTTTTTAATGGGAAAATTAATATATCTTGACAATGCGGCTACGACAAAAACAGATCCTGCGGTAGTGGAGGCCATGCTTCCGTACTTTACGGAGAACTATGGAAACCCGTCCAGTGTGTATGGTTTCGCGGCTGCGAACAAAGAAGTGATCACCCGTCAGAGGGAAACGATTGCCGGAATTCTCGGCGCAAAGAGCAATGAGATCTATTTTACCGCGGGCGGTACGGAGTCGGACAACTGGGCGCTGGAAGCCACGGCAGAGGCTTACGCTTCAAAAGGAAAACATATTATTACAAGCAAGATCGAGCATCACGCGATTCTTCACACATGTGAATATCTCGAAAAACACGGCTGTGAAGTGACTTACCTGGACGTGGATGAGAACGGTCTGGTTGATCCGAAGGCGGTCGAGGCAGCGATCCGTCCGGATACGATCCTGATCTCCATTATGTTCGCAAACAATGAGATCGGAACGATCCAGCCGATCAGCGAGATCGGAAAGATCGCGCACGAGCACGGAATTCTCTTCCATACAGACGCGGTTCAGGCGTTCGGCCAGATCCCGATCAATGTGGATGAGTGCGGAATCGATATGCTCAGCGCAAGCGGACACAAGCTGAACGGTCCGAAGGGGATCGGATTCCTCTATATCAGAAAAGGTGTAAAGATCCGTTCCTTTATCCATGGCGGAGCCCAGGAGAGGAAGCGGCGTGCAGGTACGGAGAATGTGCCGGGAATCGTCGGGCTTGGGAAAGCAGCAGAGCTGGCCGCAGCATCCATGGAGGAGAGAACAGCGAAAGAAAAGGAACTCAGAGACTATCTGATCGGAAGGATTGAGGCGGAGATCCCATACTGCCGGCTGAACGGCGACAGGGAAAATCGCCTGCCGAATAATGTGAATTTCAGCTTCCGTTTCATCGAGGGAGAATCCCTGCTGATCATGCTCGATATGAAGGGAATCTGTGCATCCAGCGGTTCCGCGTGTACATCCGGTTCACTGGATCCGTCCCATGTGCTTCTTGCGATTGGTCTTCCCCACGAGATTGCGCACGGATCTCTGCGCATGACGCTGGGCGCGGATACGACAAAAGAGGAACTGGATTATGTGGTTGACAGCCTGAAAGAGATTGTTGAAAATCTGAGAGGAATGTCACCGCTCTATGAAGATTTTATAAAAAAACAGAAATAAGACCTGAGGAGGAAGAATTATGTATACAGAGAAAGTAATGGATCATTTTCAGCATCCGAGAAATGTAGGAGAGATTGAGAACGCAAGTGGTGTGGGCACTGTAGGAAACGCAAAATGCGGGGATATTATGAGAATCTATCTTGATATCGATGAGAATCAGATCATCCGCGACGTCAAGTTCAAAACTTTTGGCTGCGGCGCCGCGGTTGCCACAAGCAGTATGGCGACAGAGCTGGTGAAAGGGAAAAACATACAGGAAGCCATGCAGGTGACAAACAAGGCTGTTATGGAGGCTCTTGATGGACTCCCGCCGGTGAAAGTACACTGTTCCCTCCTGGCTGAGGAAGCGATTCACGCGGCGCTCTGGGATTATGCGGAGAAGAACGGAATCAAGATCGAAGGACTTGAAAAACCGAAGTCAGATATTCACGAAGGTGAGGAAGAGGAAGAAGAGGAATACTGATGGAAAAAGTTGTAGTTGGAATGTCCGGCGGCGTAGACTCTTCCGTTGCTGCATATCTTCTGAAGGAGCAGGGCTATGACGTGATCGGCGTCACGATGCAGATCTGGCAGGAGGAAGATTCCTGCTCGATCGAGGAAAACGGAGGATGCTGCGGACTGAGTGCAGTGGAAGATGCAAGGAGAGTGGCGGCATCGCTTGGAATTCCATATTATGTCATGAATTTTAAGAGAGAATTCAAGGAGAGCGTGATCGATTATTTCACAGCGGAATATCTTGCGGGAAGAACGCCCAATCCATGCATTGCCTGTAACCGGTATGTGAAATGGGAGGCGCTTCTGAACCGCAGCATGGCGATCGGCGCGGATTATATAGCAACCGGTCATTATGCCAGGGTGGAGCAGCTGCAGAACGGTCGCTATGCAATCCGCAGGTCCGCTTCTCTTGCCAAGGATCAGACCTATGCCCTCTACAATCTGACGCAGGAACAGCTGAGCAGGACGCTGATGCCTGCGGGAGCGTATTCAAAAGAAGAGATCCGCGCCATCGCGGAGCGGATCGGCCTGATCGTTGCGGATAAGCCGGACAGCCAAGATATCTGCTTTGTGCCGGACGGAGATTATGCCTCTTTTATCAGGGACAACACGGGACGGGAGATCCCGGAAGGAAATTTCGTGACCCCGGACGGGAGAATTCTCGGGAAGCATAAGGGGATCATTCATTATACAGTGGGGCAGCGAAAAGGCCTGGGGCTTGCCCTCGGCTATCCGGCATTTGTGCTGGAGATCCGTCCGGAGACGAATGAAGTCGTGATCGGAACCTACGAGGAATCACTTACAGATACTGTGCACGCGGATCATCTGAATTTTATGAGCGTGGAAGACCTTGCCGGTCCAAAACGTGTTTTTGCGAAAATCCGCTACAACCATAAAGGGGCATGGTGTACGGTTGAAAAAACAGGGAACGACGAGATTGCCTGTCATTTTGAAGAGCCTCAGAGAGCGGTGACTCCCGGACAGGCTCTGGTGCTCTATGACGGTGAATATGTTCTGGGAGGAGGAACGATCCTGTGATGGAAGAGAAGATTTACAGTGTAGCAGGCGACTGTCACATGCACACCTGTTTTTCCACGGACAGCGATGCACCGGTCAGGAGCATGCTGGATGAAGCCGTCGCAAGAGGGCTTCGCTCGGTGTGCATCACGGATCATATGGACATCGACTTCCCTCCGGATGAGGAGAACGGCGATACACCTTTTGTGTTCAACCTGGATGAGTATTTTCGGGAACTCTCAGCGCTCAGAGAAGAATATAAAGGCCGGCTGCAGATAAAGATCGGCGTTGAGATGGGGCTGCAGTCTCATCTCGGCGAGGTGTATCACAGGATGGCTGGAGAGTATCCCTTTGACTTTGTGATCGGTTCCCTTCATCTGGTAAACGGGATGGATCCGTATTTCGGAAAAGCGTTCGAGGGGCGCAGCGACCGGGAAGTATACAGGGACGCGTTTGAACAGACGCTGAAATGTCTGGACGCGGTGAAAGATTTCGATGTGCTCGGGCATCTGGACTATGTGGTGCGCTACGGGCGGCATCAGGCAGCAGAGTATTCCTACCGGGAATTTTCCGATATTATTGATGAGATTCTGAGGAAACTCATTGCGGAAGGAAAAGGGCTTGAGATGAACACGGGCGGAATCAAATACGGGCTCGGTTTCTGCAATCCCCACCCGGACGTTCTTGCGCGTTTCCGTGAACTGGGCGGAGAGATCGTAACCGTTGGGGCGGATGCCCACAAACCGGAGCATGTGGCATATGCCTTTGACCAGGCGGGAGATATCCTGAGGATGTGCGGATTCCGCTATTACGCGGAGTTTGAGAACCGGACGCCTGTGTTTCACGCACTTGTGTAAAGGAACAGTTTAAAATATTATATTTAGTACTTGAATTTTTGTTTCTGTTTTAGTACAATTATTCTAGTTGATGAATCCTTAACAATGTTGAGTTGAAAGGATTCATTGTCATGACTGTAACACAGTCGAAAATTTTTTAAACTTTTAGGAGGAATTAATCATGGCAGTAAAAGTAGCGATTAATGGATTTGGACGTATCGGACGTCTCGCTTTCAGACAGATGTTTGGAGCAGAAGGATTTGAGATCGTGGCAATCAACGAC
>DXGZ01000093.1 GCA_019113645.1 Candidatus Mediterraneibacter vanvlietii
AACTCCTTAGTTTCCCTTATCCCCTGGAGCGGAAGCCGAACACAGTCCCCCTCCCAGCAGAATATGTCTTGTAAAGCCACTCTGTTTTCGTCTGATCTGAATCCGGCAGTTGATGATCTAAATAGCTGTTGCACTAAATAGCTGATGTATTGACAAACCTATCTGCTTACCCTAAACTTAATAAGGTTATACCTGTCAATAAGCATGGTAAGGAGTGAGACCATGAGTAATAACATTATTGAACTTAAGGATATTAAAAAAGTATTTGATGATACGGTTGTTGTGGATAATTTCAACCTGACCGTTAAGAAAGGGGAATTCGTGACATTCCTCGGGCCGTCCGGCTGCGGAAAGACAACGACCCTGCGGATGATCGCGGGATTTGAATTCCCGACAGAGGGGGAGATTCTGCTGAACGGGGAGGATATCAGTCATATTCCGCCGAACTTAAGACCGATTAACACGGTATTTCAGCGGTATGCCCTGTTTCCGCATCTTAATGTATATGAGAATGTGGCGTTCGGACTCAATCTGAAACGGCTTCCGAAGTCTGTCATCAGCGAGAAGGTAAAACATGTGCTGGAAGTGGTTGATCTGGAAGGTTTTGAGAAGAGACAGATTTCCACTCTGTCCGGCGGGCAGCAGCAGAGGATTGCCATTGCCCGCGCTATTGTCAATGAGCCGGATATTCTGCTCCTGGACGAGCCGCTTGGAGCCCTGGATCTGAAGATGAGAAAAGAGATGCAGCTGGAATTAAAATCCATGCATGAGAGGCTGGGAATCACATTTATCTATGTGACCCATGATCAGGAGGAAGCACTGACCATGTCAGACAAAGTCGTGGTTATGTCCGATGGTATGATCCAGCAGATCGGAACTCCGGAGGAGATCTACAATGAACCGAAGAATGCGTTTGTGGCGGATTTCATCGGCGAGAGCAATATTTTTGAAGGAAGAATGGCAGCGTCCATGACAGTGGAGTTCTGTAAGGCGCAGTTTCCCTGTGTGGACAATGTGCCGAAGGACACCCGTGTCGATGTGGTAGTAAGACCTGAGGATGTGGTGATTACCAGGCCGGAGGACGGGCAGATCCGGGGAGTTGTGGATTCTGCCGTGTTTAAGGGAATGTACTATGAGATCACTGCCATTTCAGGGGAGAACGAGGTCGTGATTCAGACGACGAAAAGCGCGCAGCTCGGACAGGAGATCGGCATGCGGATCGCTCCGGATGATATTCATGTCATGCCGGCGGGCGTGCTGATGAATGTATTCGACGGAGTGATTACAAAAGACGGGCGCGCGGCGTTTGCAGGCGGTGAGTATGCCTGTGACCTGACGCAGCTGTATGAGGGATCGCAGCTGTCGGGTGAGAGCACTCTCGTTACTCCGGACGGACAGGAGGTCGACCTGGCGGGAATGGAAGTAACCGTGGAAGTGCCGGTTAAGGCGGTTTCCATGAGTGATGAGGCGAAAGAGTACAGAGCCCAGGGTAATATTATTTCCTTTATATATAAGGGAAGCCACTATAATTATACAGTGCGAACCGCCGGTGAGGAAGATTTTGTTCTTGATGAGGACGATCTGTGGAATGAAGGCGACTATGTCAGCCTGATGATTCCGGCGGAGGAGATCAGACTAAAGAGAAAGCAGGGATAGAGAATGAAAATGTTTCGATTCAGCAGGAAACAGCTGTGCATTCCCTATGCCCTGTTCCTGATCTGTTTTGTAGTGCTGCCGCTGGCAGTGATTGTTTATTATGCATTTACAGACGGAAGCGGGAGATTTACGCTTGACAACCTGATCAGTTTCTTTACAAACGGAAATACCATAGGTACGCTGTGCTACAGCGTGGTGATCGCCGCGGTTGTGACAGCGGTCTGTCTTCTGATTGCGTATCCGGTGGCTTATGTGCTGGCAAGAAGCGGTCTGAAACGGGGACCGGTGATTCTGATGCTGTTTATCATGCCCATGTGGATTAATTTTACGCTCAGGATAACGGCGCTGAAAGAGATACTGACCCTTCTGGAGGGCAATCTGTCGCTTCATCCGTTCCTGAACACAGTGATCGGCATGACGTACGATTATCTGCCGTTTATGATTCTGCCGCTGTATACAACGCTGCTTCAGCTGGACAACAGCCTTCTGGAGGCGGCGAGCGACCTTGGCGCGGGCCCTGCGGCAGTATTTTTCCGGGTAACGCTTCCGCTGTCCATGCCGGGAGTAGCCAGCGGGATTACCATGACATTCCTTCCGGCCATGACAAATTATGTGATTCTGGATATGATTTATAACAGTACGTATATTATGGGATCATTGATCGGAAGCTATTTCAATATTTACGACTGGAATAACGGCTCCATGATATCGCTGATTCTGTTTGCGGTAATCTGTGTTGTGTCACTCATAACCGGAGGCGAAGATCAGGATGATGCCAGGAACAGGGGGGCGGTATTGTGATGAAGAAGATAATCTCATATTCATGGCTTGCCCTTGTGGCACTGTTTCTGTATGTGCCGGTGCTGATACTGGCGTTTTACAGTTTCACAGACTCCACGACAATCGGAGCTGTGAGGGGATTCTCGCTGCACAATTATGTGACGCTGTTTACGACAGAAGAACTGAGAAATATGATTGTCGGAACCCTTCTTCTGGCAGTGGGGGCGGCAGTGATCTCTTCAGTTCTCGGAACACTCGGAGCCATCGGCGCTTTCTATTCCAGACCGACGTCAAGGATGCTCGTTGAGACGGCGAACAGGGTTCCGGTTGTTAACGCGGATGTAGTGACGGCGTTTTCTATCTGTATTCTGCTGATTGTGGTTCTCGGAATTGAGAAGAACACATTCATTCCTCTGGTTATCGGCCATGTGGTGATGTGTACGCCTTTTGTATACCTGGCGGTCATCCCGAGGCTGAAGCAGATGGACAGCGGGTTGTACGAGGCTGCGCTGGATCTGGGGGCAACGCCCTTCCAGGCGCTGTATAAGATTGTGATTCCTCAGATTGTTCCGGGAATTGTCTCAGGGTTCATGCTTTCGATTACATTGTCGCTGGATGATTATTTCATCTCGACTTATACGAAACCGGCTACTTTTGACACCATCAGCACCTATGTGGTGAATGCAACACGAGGAGCTCAGACAGAGATCAAGACTGCCCTGTGGGCGCTCTCCACGGTGATTTTCCTCGTGGTGGTTCTCGCGGTGGCGATTATGAATCTGGCGGCTTCCAGGGCGGCGAAAAAGCAGGAGGTGAATGCTTATGACAGCAGGGAAAGAAACTAGGGCGCTCTCCGGCACAGAGAACAGGAAGTCATCCGGGAGCAGGCGGAGGAAAGGCCTGAACGTCAGCCTGACAGTCTTTGCCGCTGCGGCAGCCATCCTTGTCACAACGATGGCTGCAGGAATGCCGGGCGGCGCACTTGCCGCGGAGACGGAATCTCAGACTTCTGCGCAGACATCATCCGGCAGTGGAGAGAAGGTAACGCTTCGGATCGCAAACTGGGAAGAGTATATCGATGAAGGCGGCTGGGATGAAGAAGAGGCAATCGAGCTGGAAGACAGTGAGAATACGGTGATCTTCGGGGAAAACTCTATGATCGAAGATTTCGAAGCCTGGTATCTGGAGAATTACGGCGTGGAAGTGGAAGTAGAGTATTCCACATTCGGCACGAACGAGGATCTCTACAATCAGATGACCCTGGGCAATAATTTTGATCTGGTATGCCCTTCGGAATACATGTTTATGAAACTGATCGCCGAGGGCAGGCTGCAGCCCCTGTCCGAGAGCTTTTTCGATCCGGAGATTGAAGAAAACTATTATATCCGGGGAGTCTCGGATTATATTAAAAATATCTATGACACGAACACAATCAACGGGGAGCCCTGGAGCAAATATGCTGCGGGTTACATGTGGGGAACGACCGGGATCGTTTACAACCCGGAAGAGATAACAGAGGAAGAGGCTTCCCACTGGGCGCTTCTTGCGGACCCGAAATATAAGGGTCAGGTGACGATCAAGGATAACGTGCGCGACAGTTATTTTGCCGCGCTGGGTATTCTGAATGAAGAAGAACTGCTCCAACCGGATTTTGTAAATTCAGATAACCGGCTGGAGCAGATAGCGGAGCGCATGAACCGGACCGATGACGAGACCGTTGCGGCAGCGGAAGATATTCTGAAGCAGATGAAGGAAAACGCTTACTCCTTCGAGTCTGACAGCGGAAAAGCGGATATGGTGACCGGAAAGGTTCTGGCGAATTACCAGTGGTCCGGAGACGCGGTCTACACGCTTGACCAGGCGGAGATCGACGATTACACGCTCGCCTATGCGGTGCCGGAGGAGTGCACGAACATCTGGTTCGACGGCTGGGTGATGATCAGGGACGGTATCGCGGGAAATGCGGCAAAGCAGCAGGCGGCCGAGGCATTTATCAACTTTATGTCAAGACCGGACAATGTAGTCCGCAACATGTACTATATCGGCTATACATCGGTCATCGCCGGAGGAGACAGCGACATCATCTATGCTTACGCGGACTGGTGCTATGGAGCGGAAGAAGATGCTGAGAATACGATCGAGTATCCGGTGGGATTCTTCTTCAGCGGGGATGACTCGGATCCGGACTATGTGATCACTGCGGAGGCGGATCAGATCAACCGGCAGCTCTACGCGCAGTATCCGCCGAAGGATGTGCTGGACAGAGCTGTGGTCATGCAGTACTTTGACCAGGAGAACAACCAGAAAATCAATCAGATGTGGGTCAATGTCCGGTGCTTTAACCTGGCGTCGCTGACCTGGCAGGACTGGACGAAGATCGGCGCCGGCGTGGTGATCGTGCTGGCAGCAGTTGTTGTATTTAAGAAGAGAGACGATCTTTTCCGAAAGAAAATATAGAATCACAGGCAGACCCTCATGCAGGATAAAGAAATATTCTGCGTGAGGGTTTTTCAAATGGCGAGGCCAGACCGTTTCAAATGGCGAGGCCAGACCGGCTGCTTGACGCGGCAGCAGGAGAAAGCTAAAATGAATCAGAGACAGTAACTCGCAGCAGTTCAGCGCAGATGAACGCAGAACAGGACTGGAAAATTTACAGAAAAGAGAGGACAGGAACATGACGCTTACTCAGTTAAACTACATCATTGTCATAGCGGAAACCAGATCGATCAACAAGGCAGCCGAGCAGCTGTATGTATCCCAGCCTTCCCTTACAAATGCAGTGCAGGAGCTGGAGAAAGAACTGGGCATCACCCTGTTCCACAGAAGCGGGCGGGGCGTCACGCTGACGAACGATGGGGCGGAGTTTCTGCTCTACGCAAAGCAGCTCTACGGTCAGTATGAAGACATGATGGAAAAGTACGGGAAAGGCGGCGCGCGGAAGAAGAAATTCGGCGTCTCCACCCAGCACTATTCTTTCGCTGTGAAGGCGTTCGTGGAGATGGCGCGCAAGTTCGACATGTCAGAATACGAGTTCGCGATCCGCGAGACCCAGACCGCAGACGTGATCCGTGATGTGAGCACCTTGAAAAGCGAGATCGGCGTGCTCTATCTGTGCGAGTTCAACAGGAAGTGCATGGAGAAACTTTTAAAATCCGCAGGACTTGTATTTCATCATCTGATTGACTGTCAGGCATATGTGTACCTTTGGAAACATCACCCTCTTGCAGGCGAGGAGTCCATCGGGTTCGGCCAGCTTGCGGAGTACCCGTGTCTGACCTTTGAGCAGGGGGACAACAGTTCCTTCTATTTTGCAGAGGAGATTCTCTCTACAAACGAGTATCCGCGGATGATCCGTGCAAATGACCGGGCGACCATGCTGAACCTGATGGTAGGGCTGAACGGCTATACGCTCTGTTCCGGCATCATCAGTGAGGACTTAAACGGCAATGAGTTTGTGGCTGTTCCGTTCCGGGATGACGAGGTGAACCACAACAGTGTGATGGAGATCGGGTATATTACCCGGAAGAATACGGTCTTAAGCAGGACGGGAAGCATGTATGTGGATGAACTGAAGAACTGCCTGAAGGGGCAGGGATGAGGAAATGCGGGGACTGCAGACAGAAGCCCGCATTCCTTATGAAAGAAAAAACTGCAGTTCACCCGGATTGTTATTTTTTTACGGTTATATTATAATAAAAAGAGGACAAAGAAGTTCGCGCAGAATTTCTTTGTCCTTTTTTCGTGAAGAGCATTCCGGATGTCAGGTCCGGTGCAGGTGATGAAAGGAGGAATATGATGGGCGCATTTGATAAAATACTGAGCGGACTGCCGGGAATGGACGAGCTTTTACACTATATCCGGATGGGAGACAATGTGGTCTGGAGCGTGTCGGATCTGAACGACTTTAAATTCTTTGCACTGCCTTTTGCGCAGCAGGCAATCAGAAATGGAAGAAATCTGATCTATATGAGGTTTGCCGGGCACGAACCTCTGCTTCCTCCCATGCGGGGAATGAAGATCTGTGAATTTGATCCGGATAAAGGGTTCGAGGCGTTTACCGTGGACATTTACAACAGGATTACGGAAGAAGGGAGAGACGCGTTCTATGTATTCGACAGTCTGTCCGAGCTCCAGTCGGTCTGGTACACAGATCTGATGATGGGGAATTTTTTCCGGGTGACCTGCCCTTATCTGTTCCGGCTGGATACGGTGGCTTATTTCCCACTGTTAAGAGGACGGCATTCTTTTGATGCGGTTGCCCGGATCAGAGATACGACACAGCTTCTTATCGATGTATACCGTGGCGATGAGTGGATGTATCTGCACCCCCTGAAAGTGTGGAACCGTTATTCAACCAGGATGTTCCTGCCCCATTCCTGCAGTCTGTATTCGAATGATATGGCGGACAGAACACAGAATACCTCCGATCTTCTGAAGCTGACAGAGAAGTGCCGGTTTCAGACTGTGGACGGAGGTGTTGCCATGAGCAGGTATTATCAGCTTGTTGAGGAAGAGGAAGAGAAGAATCAGGATCAGAACTATGACAGCCATGACCGGTTTTTCGCTCTCGCGAAGATGGACTACCAGCGGGGGATCTTCCGGGAAGAGACGGAGAAGCAGATCATTGAAAGTACGCTGACCAGAGACCGGCGGCTGCAGGAGATGATCCGGAAATATTTCCGCCCCAGAGATTATTTTCAGCTCAGGGACCGTATGATTGGCAGCGGTTCCGTAGGAGGAAAAGCCTGCGGCATGCTGTTGGCGCGAAAAATCATTCAGACAGAGTTTCCTGAGAACCGGGCGTATTTCGAACCGCATGATTCCTATTATATCGGATCGGATGTGTTCTACACTTATATCGTGTCCAATAACTGCTGGGAGACCCGGATCAGGCAGCGCACAGAGGAAGGATACTTCACAAAAGCGGAGTCGCTTAAAACAGCTCTTCTTCACGGGCAGTTTCCGCCGGATATCCGGGAGAAATTCCGATCTGTTCTGGAATATTTCGGACAGAGTCCCATTATTGTCCGTTCCTCAAGTTTTCTGGAGGACGGATTTGGCAATGCCTTTGCGGGAAAATATGAGTCCGTATTCTGTGTCAATCAGGGAAGCCCGGAGGAACGGCTGGACGCGTTTGAGTCGGCTGTACGCACGGTGTATGCCAGCACCATGGATATTTCTGCTTTGGAGTATCGGAAACAGAGGGGGCTGCAGTACAGCGATGAACAGATGGCGGTTCTTGTGCAGAGAGTGTCGGGATCCTATCACGGGGAGCTGTTCTTTCCAACGGCAGCAGGAGTGGGATACAGCTACAGCTCCTACCGCTGGAATAAATATATGAATCCGGCAGCCGGGCTGCTGCGGATCGTTGCCGGCCTGGGAACCAGGGCGGTGGACCGTCCGGATCATGATTATCCGCGGCTCGCAAATCTGGACCGCCCATCGATACCTATGCATAACAGCATGGCAGACAGGCACCGGTTTTCGCAGCGGATGATGGACGTACTTGACACGGAGAAAAATGAACTGGTCAGCGTGGAAATCAGTTCTCTTCTTGATCGTTTTCCGCTCTGGCTTAAGAAAGCGGTTATGGAGCGGGATTATGAGGCTGAGGACGCATTGAACCGCATGAACCGATGGCGTCAGGTATGGTTTACGACCTGTCAGGGACTTCTGGAAAATAATCGGTTTACGGAGCTGATGCAGAAAATCCTCAAAGTTCTTGAGCGGGAATATGAAAATCCAGTAGATATTGAGTACACGGTGAATATGGATGAACATGGAACTTTCGTAGTCAACCTGCTTCAGTGCCGCCCGCTTTATACAGGAGAAAGGGGGAACATTACAGAGATCCCGGACCTTCCCGATGAGAAAATATTCTTCCGGCTGAAAGATTCCGCAATGGGAGTTTCTGTAAAAGAAAAGATTGATGTAGTTGTTCAGGTTGACGCGAAGGCATACTATGAATATCCATACGCACTAAAATTCCGGGCGGCGGAGGCGGTTGGCGCAATCAATGCCTGGTACAGAGAAAAAGGGAAACATATCCTGCTGATGACGCCGGGCAGGGTGGGAACTTCCTCGCCGGAGCTGGGCGTTCCGGTGAGTTTTGCCCAGATCTCCGGATTTTGTGGAATCTGTGAAGTATCTGACAGCCGTGCGGGGTATATGCCGGAGCTGAGCTATGGCAGTCATATGTTTCAGGATTTGGTGGAGGCGGGGATCTTCTACTGCGCCCTGTGGGGAGATGAGAGGACACAGAGCTGCAATGAAACATTGTTTGAGAAGATGCCGGATCTGTTTCCGGAGATCTGTCCGGATCAGGAAGATCTCTTCGGCATGTTCCGGGTGACGGAACCGGAAGATCTGTGGTACTGGAATGATGAGCAGAGCGGGGAGACTCTGTGCGGCCTTGAAGAACGGGAGGATGACCGGATTTGCTGAAAGATATTTGAAAAAAGTGTGTACAAAATAAAAAAATGATAAACTCTCTTGTTTTCTATCCCAAAGCGTGGATATCATAGTAGGAGGCCCCGGCAAATGACAGCGAAGCGGGAGACGGGGAGAGCGGAAGGAGAAAACAAAGATGAGCAGAGTAATCGGAATAGACCTTGGAACAACCAACAGCTGTGTGTCTGTTGTTGAAAATGACATGCCGGTGATCGTGCCGAGCAGCACCGGAGCAATGACAACCCCGAGTATTGTGGCATTTACAAAGAACGGGGAGCGCCTGGTCGGCGAGGCTGCGAGAAGGCAGGCAGTGACTAACCCGGACCGGACGATTTCCTCAGTGAAGCGGCATATGGGACAGGAATGGTCCCCCCGCATTGACGGAAAGGACTATAAGCCGCAGACGATCAGCGCCATGATTCTCATGCAGCTGAAGAAAGACGCAGAGGAATTTTTAGGAGAACCGGTGAGCGAAGCAGTGATTACTGTGCCGGCGTATTTTAACGATATTCAGCGCCAGGCTACAAAGGACGCCGGGAGGATCGCAGGGCTTACAGTGAAGAGAATTATCAACGAGCCTACGAGCGCAGCTCTCTCTTACGGACTGGACCACGGAGAGCCCCAGAAGGTCATGGTTTATGATCTGGGCGGCGGTACGTTCGACGTGTCGATTATCGAGATCGGAGAAGGGATTATCGAGGTGCTCTCAACAGCAGGAGACAACCATTTGGGAGGAGATGATTTCGATGAACGGCTGGTCGGCTGGATCGTCAGGAAATTCAAAGAGACGACAAGGGTAGATCTGTCAAAAGACTTCGCAGCCATGCAGAGAATCCGTGAATCGGCTGAGATGGCGAAGAAGGAACTCTCCACAAGCGAGACATCCCACATCCTCCAGCCGTTTATCGCACAGCAGAAAGGCGGCGAAGCCCTTCATCTGGATCTTACAATTACAAGACGTGAGTTCGAGGAGATGACGTCGGATCTCGTACAGAGGACCGAGATGCCGGTGAGAAATGCATTGAACGATGCGCACATCACGGCTGCCCAGCTCGGGAAAGTGCTTCTTGTCGGCGGATCGACCCGGATACCGGCAGTGCAGAGAAAGGTGCGGGAACTGACAGGAAAAGAGCCGTCGAGAAATATCAATCCGGATGAGTGCGTGGCGAAGGGAGCGGCGATTCTCGGAAGCACGCTTCAGGGAAAGGGACTGATTGCGGCGGGAACAGGTCAGGATCTTCTTCTGCTTGACGTAACGCCTATGAGTCTGTCTATCGAGACCGTCGGGGGAGTTGCAACCCGTCTGATCGAAAGGAATACAACCCTTCCAACCAAGTATTCCAGAATCTTTTCCACTGCGGCGCCCTATCAGAAGACGGTTGAGATTCATGTTCTCCAGGGAGAACGCCCTATGGCGAGAGACAATAAGACAATCGGGAAATTCAAGCTGAAAGGAATCAAGGCAGCTCCCGCAGGTGTGCCTCAGATCAATGTAACATTTGACATTGATGCCAACGGAATCCTGAAGGTATCCGCACAGGATATGGATACCGGGAAAGAGCAGTCCATCACCATCACAGCAGATGACAGAATGTCAGATATGGAGATCCAGCAGGCAATGCAGGACGCGCAGAATTATGCGGCTCAGGATCAGGTGAGAAAGGACGCCATCGAGGTTCTGGGCGAGGCGAACAAGCTGCTTGTCCAGACAGAGCGGTGTGTGAAAAATGCAGGAAAACAGCTTGACAGAGCGACAAAAAAACAAATCAAGGGAGATACGAACAGGCTGCAGAAACTTGTTGCAAAATGCCGGCTGGACCGCGTGGAGGCAGCTCAGCTGGAAGAGATCCGCGCGGCGAAGCAGCAGCTGGAGAACAGCGCGGCGGAAGTAATCCGGATGTATGATGGGCAGTGAAGCCGCTATTTTGTTCACTAAGCGGTTCGGCGGAAAGTGTGTCAGGAATCGAAAGCAGATAAGTTGAAGAAACGTATTCTGAGAGCGGGGAGATGCGTTCCGTGTTCCGTTCCAGAATCCGGGAACTTCTAAAGGGCTGGAAAAATGTTTAAAGGCAAAGGGGTCTGAGGGGCAACTCGCATCGCTCAGACAATCCCCTCAGACCCCTTAACAACATTTCCCCACCCCCGCAGAATACCTTTTTACAAATCCGTTCTGTTTTCGGACGTTATGCAACCGGAAGTTAGTCAACAAAATAGCGGAACACCCCTCTGGAAATTTATGAGAAAATGTGCTATACATTTATTCTGTAGGTTTCTTAACATGCGTAAGATTCGGAGGGAATGAATGTTATGTGGATTGCAGACAAATATATAGACTACGTGAAAGAGCAGACTTCAGAGCATCCCGGGGAGAGCTGGGACAAGATGCTGCTCGGATTTAAACTCAACAAGCTCCGCACGAAGCTGCTCCCGAAGAAGGGGATATCAAAGGGCTATCAGAAGCTGGAGACCATGATGATGTCTTTTGTGGCCGACTCGCTGGCGAGGCCGGACAGCTACGTGTGGGGCAATATCTTTTCACCCTGTGAGATCATCGGGTGTTTCGGACTGAGCACGCTTTCCATTGAGTGCCTTTCCTGCTATTTCAGCGGATATCATCTGGAAGATTATTTTATTGATTATGCGCAGAATACCGGGATCGCGCCCACGCTCTGCTCCTATCACAAGACATTTGTGGGAGCCATTGACAGCGGCGCGGTTCCGGTGCCTCAGTATGCCGTTACGACATCCCTGTCCTGTGACGGGAACCTGAATACATTCCGGTATCTGGAGAAGAAGAAAGGGGTTCCGTTTACCTTCCTCGATGTGCCATACAGGGATGACGAGGCGTCGGTGAACTATCTTGCGGAACAGCTCAAAGAGTTCACGGCAGAGCTTGAAAACCGGTTTGGAAAGAAGTTTGACGAAGAGAAACTGAAAAGTGCTATCAGGATCGAGAATGAGACACGAAAAGAACTGATGCGTTTCTTTAAGCTGCAGAGCGAGCGGTACTATCCGGGCGAACTGATCAGCCACCTGTACATGATGATGGGAATGCATCTGCTCATTGGTACGCAGGAATTCCTCGACCTGATCCGTTTTATGATTGAAGACATTAAGAATTATCCGAAGTTCGAGGGGAAGAAGATCCTGTGGATCCACCTGCTTCCGTTCTATCAGGAGACGCTGCAGAGTTATTTCAACTCAAACCGGAAGTATCAGATCATAGCAAGCGATATTATTATCGACTCCATGGAGGAGCTGGATGCAGACCGGCCGTTCCACGCGCTGGCGAAGAAGATCATCCGGAATCTGTACAATGGTTCCTACTCTCACAAGGCAGAGATGGTGGGACATCTGGCAGAAACCCTTCATCCGGACGCGGTGATCCAGTTCTGCCACTGGGGATGCAAGCAGTCGTCAGGCGGCAGTCTCCTCCTGAAGGACAAACTTCAGGAGATGGATATCCCCATGCTGATTCTGGACGGGGACGGAATCGACCGCAGGAACAGCCATGACGGACAGATCAAGACAAGACTTGAGGCATTTCTGGAGATGCTGGACTCGGGGAATGCGGATGAGACAGAAGAGAGTGCGGAAGGGGAACAGGAGAAGGTATGTTAGGATATATATGCAAATATGCACCTGTGGAAGTGTTTGAGTCCATGGGAGTAGAGATGGAGCGGATCGAGCCGGATGTGACGAACTTTAACCAGGCTGAGATCCGGATGCACCCGAATATCTGCAGCTTTGCGAAGGGAGTGCTGGAGGAAGTCATGAGCCGTGAGTATGAGGGCGTGATACTGACTACATGCTGCGACAGCATCCGGAGGCTCTATGACGTGCTCAGAGAAGAATTCCCGGAGAAGTTTATCTATATGCTGGATACGCCCCGGATCACGAAAGATGCGGGAATTACACTGTATGAACAGCGGATCCGCACCATGATCAGTGAGTATGAGACATTTTCCGGAAAGAGATTTGACGAGGAGAAATTCCTGGAATATCTGAGAGGAAAAGAGGAAGAGCAGCAGTATGATATCAGGAACAGTTCCCTGAACATCGGAATTATCGGCGCCCGGGCGAATGAGAGCATTAAGCGGATCCTGAAGGAAAACGGGGCGAACGTGGCGTTTGACCTGACCTGCACGGGACTGGGCAGGAAGATCCTTGTGGATGAAAATGCGGTGATGACAGGATATGCCCGGGGACTGTTAAGCCAGTTCCCCTGTATGAGGATGGAGCAGGCTGCCAACCGGGATGAGCTGATCCGGCGCAGTGCGGGGAGCGTGGATGGAATCATCTATCATACGGTGCAGTTCTGCGACAACTATGCTTACGAATATGCCTGGTTGAAGGAATGGCTGGACCGTCCGCTGCTCCTGCTTGAGACAGACTATACCCGGCAGAGCGGCGGACAGGTGAGGACGAGGATTGAGGCATTTCTGGAGTCGCTGGCTCCGGAGAAGGCAAGACCGGAAATACGGAGAAAAGGAGACGGAACAATGTATGTAATGGGAATAGACAGCGGTTCTACATCGACCAATGCGGTCATTATGGACCAGGACAGGAAGATAAAGGCATTTTCCGTGGTGCGCACCGGAGCGAAATCCGGGGTCAGCGCGGACAGGGTGCTGAAGGAAGTGCTTGAGAAAGCCGGGCTTAAGAGAGAGGATATCTCCTGGATCGTATCCACGGGATACGGACGCGTCAGCATTGAGTTTGCGGACGAGAATGTGACGGAGATCAGCTGCCACGGAAAGGGCGCCCATTATTTTAATCCGAAGATCCGGACGATTCTGGATATCGGCGGACAGGACAGCAAGGCGATCCGTCTGAGCGAGAGCGGAGAAGTGAAAGATTTCGTCATGAACGACAAGTGCGCGGCAGGTACGGGAAGATTCCTGGAGATGATTGCCCGCACGCTGGAAGTTTCTCTGGATGAGCTGGGAGCCATTGCTTTGACATCGAAAGAAAAGATCGAGATCACGAGCATGTGCTCTGTCTTCGCGGAGTCGGAAGTAATCTCTCTGATTGCCAACAACAAGGAGAAGGCGGATATTGCGGACGGCGTCTGTCATGCCATTGCCAACAAGGCGTCCGGACTGCTGCGCAGGGTAGGCATGGAACCGGACTTCATGATGACCGGCGGCGTTGCCAAGAACCCGGGCGTGGTGCGTGCCGTGGAGGAGAAGATCGGGTCGAAGCTCTATATCTGCGAGGAACCGGAGATTGTCGGAGCCGCAGGGGCAGCGCTCTATGCGCTTGAGAAGATGGGATGCTGATAAGGCATCCCATCAGGCTAACCGACAAGATATAATCATCAAGAAATCTTATTGCTTCAGCTCTCTCTGCTGGGACGTACGGTCAGGTCCGAGATGTCTACGTTATCCGGCTGGGATACGGCGTATAGCACCGCGTTCGCGATGGCGTCTGGTTCGAGTCCCACATTCCGGTAGAATTCTTCTACCATTGATTTTGTCTCCGAGGGAGCAATTGTGTTCAGCAGTTCTGTTTTGATCGCGCCGGGATAGATCGTTGTGGTGCGGATGTTCGTTCCCTCTGTGATGGATTCCGCGCGAAATGATTCGAGCATGGCACGGACAAAATGTTTCGTGCCGCAGTAGACTGCGTTGCCCGGAACGGTTTTGAGCCCTGCCATGGAGGAAGTGATGACGATGTCTCCCTTCTTCTGTGCCAGGAATTCCGGAAGCGCTGCGTCCGGATTTCTGCCGTATTGTGACAGTTTCGGTCTTTATTCAGATTGGATCTTCCTGAAGAAAAAGGTACACTGACGGTAAGAAAAAAGAAGTCATGTGGAAAACCGGGAAGGAGGAGACGATATGAGAAGATATCCGATACACATAAGGCATATGGATGATTTCAGAAACTACGCAAATATGATCGCCAGGTTTACGGTGGCAGGCTATGTGCAGTCGGGAGATACCGCTGTGAATATGTATTGTCTGCTGGATATTATATCCGGAGGCCGGTCTGAGGAGATGGAGCTCCTGATTACAAAATACCGTCAGGAGGATCTGGAAGCATTTGAGGCATATCTGTATGAGAAGGATCTGATACGCACGGAAACAGAACGGGATGGAGAAGGAAAACTGGACCGCACCGCATAATATCCGGTACAGTGCGCGGAGGGAGCATTTTGCCCCTCCGCTGTTTTTTGTCTATATCGCTCGTTCAGCAGCGGGTGCATTCCCGGACGCTGATATTTGCGGAGCGCGCGATCATATCCAGGGTTATCTTCTCCATATAGTGTTCGTGAATATAGGTCAGCATTGTTTTAAGCCGTTCCGATTCGGCAGTATCTCCTGCGGCAGCCGGAAGCTGCAGATCTTCTGCTTCTTTAAGAAGCAGACACCACAGGCGGCTCAGTTCCGCGCGTATCTCAAATTCAAAGCCAAATGGTTCTTCACGGCTCAGCTCTATGATTTTCAAGAATTTTTCGGTAATCCGGATCCTTATGTATGAGTCGGGAATGATCCGGAGAAACGGGAGAGAACTGTTATTTACGATGGGATCAAGGTATTTCTGCTCAATGGCGCCGCTGTACATTCCGGACAAAAACGCCGGTTCAAAGTGTCACCTATAACCTGTGTACAACAGTGATGTATAATGCCATGAATGTACCGTATGGAAGTCTTGCCTATGTCCTGACAAGAGCTGCGGAAGAGAGGGATCTTTTAAGCATTGTCCGGATGATTATGGCGTCAGCCGCCCGGTTGGTGACTGTGTGCGGGACACTCCCGCTTGTAAAAGTCTGGGGAGACGGACAGGACGCCTGGGTGAAAGCGGCTGCCATCTGGGCAGGGGCATGTTTTCAGTCCATGCAGACCGTTCTGTTCGTTGTTACGGGCACAAGCCTTACGTATTATTGTAAATATGTATTTGGGAATGACAGCTGGATGTGCAGCCTCAGAGCGCGGTGGATATGATTATAGGCATTTATAAATACGGGCCGGTTATTGTGCTTGTTATCTGCTTTGTCACTCTGCTGGCGTACAGGCTGGAAAAACAGATGCCTCGTATTATGAAGGAATTATAATTGCTATGCGCCTGGGTTATACACTGTTGCCGGATTGGCATTGTACACTTTCAATTTTCCATCCTACAATAAAAGCAGACAGGAGGTTATGAAAGATGAAAACAATTACATTAAATGATGGCAACAGTATACCGGCAGTCGGATTCGGCGTGTTTCTGATCCCGAATGACGGACCGACTTATGATGCGGTGCTCAGTGCTCTGAAAGCAGGTTACAGACATATCATTCTTCCGAAATCCACGAATCCGGATCGGATCGCAGGCAATATCGATATCTTTGATTTTGAATTGAGTGAAGAAGAGATGGAGAAAATGCGTGCTCTGGATACAGGAAAGGGCAGCCATGATCCGGAAGCTCCGGGAGTGGCGGAGATGCTTCTTGCCAATTATAAGATACATGACTGAGAAAAATATAAATAAGTATAGAAAAATATAAATAAGTGTAGATAAGTATAAAGGAAGCCGTTTCGCCTGTTGAAAAGTTTCCCGTTTGAACAATTGACCTCAAATTAATAATTTATAAACAAAATTCTGACAATATAGAAAAAATTTCCCGGTATGGTATTATATATAATATCAGGATCAAAACAGCTTTTGGTCTCAAAGTCTAAACTATGTCAGGAGGAGCAAAAATGGAGTTACCCGAAGTGGGAGAAAAATTTCTGGTCAGGCAGGCTAGCGGTCTTCTGGACGGATTGATGGAATACCGGGAAATGATGATGGCATATTCCTGTGCGATCAAGGAAGTGAAAACAAAATTTGATGTGCTGGATACAGAATTTCATATCCGTAACAAACGAAATCCGATCAGCACGATTCATACCAGACTGAAAAGTCAGACAAGCATTCTTGAGAAGATGCACAGAATCGGCTGTCCTCCAACGCTGGAGAATATTGAGGAACAGTTAAATGACATAGCTGGGGTAAGAGTAATCTGCTCCTATGTAGATGATATCTATGAAATCGCAGATGCTCTGATCCGTCAGGATGACATCCATCTGCTTCGGAAGAAGGATTATATCGCGCACCCGAAGCCGAATGGCTACCGGAGTCTGCATCTGATCGTGAGTGTTCCAGTCTTTTTCGCAGAGTGTAAAAAAGATATGAAGGTAGAAGTGCAGATCCGGACGATAGCCATGGATTTCTGGGCGAGTCTGGAACACCAGATCAAATATAAAAAAGATATATCCAACTCAGACGAGATCATCGGAAGACTGAAAAACTGCGCGGATGTGATCGCGGAAACAGATCTTGAGATGCAGAAGATCCGCCAGGAGATGGAGAAGGCGCAGGACAGCCGGGAAGATGTGGAAACGATTTTCGAGAAACTGAAGAAATTCGATGTACCCATAGTGTAGAGAGAATCGCTATTTTGTTCACTAAGCGGATCGGCGGAAAGTGTGTCAGGAATCGAAAGCAGATAAGTTGAAGAAACGTATTCTGAGAGCGGGGAGATGCGTTCCGTGTTCCGTTCCAGAATCCGGAAACTTCTAAAGGGCTGGAAAAATGTTTAAAGACAAAGGGGGCTGAGGGGCAACTCGCATTCGCTCAGACAATCCCCTCAGCCCCCTTAACAACATTTTACCACCTCTTAAGAAATTCCATCGGATTCCTCCAAAGTCACACGGCCCACATCTCCCCGCTCTCAGAAAGGTTATCCAGTCTGTCCGCTTCGCTCTCTTCGCACTTCCTGTCGGAAGCTCAGTGAAGCAAAACAGGCTGAAGCAACCGCGAAACGGCGCGGCCGGAAGGACTTACACATAGTATGACTTTCTGACCGCGCCTTTGTTTTTCTCGGTTGATTATTCGATGACTTTCCCAGCCGATAAAGCAGAAAACAG
>DXGZ01000094.1 GCA_019113645.1 Candidatus Mediterraneibacter vanvlietii
AAAGCTCTTATCACACGTTTCGGCGGCAACGTGACAGACGTGGATGAGTGGGGCAAGAGAAGATTCGCTTACGAGATCCAGAAGATGACAGAAGGGTATTATTACTTCGTACACTTCGAGGCTGAGACTACAGTTCCGGGCGAAGTGGAACAGCGTATCCGCATTATGGACAACGTGCTCAGATATTTATGCGTGAAACAGGAAGCATAAGCGGAAAGAGGTATATATGAATAAAGCAGTTTTAGTAGGACGGTTGACAAGAGATCCAGAAGTAAGATATTCACAGGGCGAGAATGCAACTGCAGTTGCAAGATATACTGTTGCCGTAGACCGCAGATTTAAAAGAGACGGAGAGCCGACAGCGGATTTCATTCCGTGCGTTGTCTTCGGACGTTCTGCAGAGTTTGCGGAGAAATATTTCCGTCAGGGAATGCGCGTTTCCATTTCCGGCCGTATCCAGACCGGAAGCTACACGAACAAAGATGGTGTTAAGGTATACACTACCGAAGTGATCGTGGAGGAGCAGGAATTTGCGGAGAGCAGAGCTGAGAGCGAAGCGAACAGATCTTCCTACCAGCAGTCAGCTCCGGCGCCGGCGCCGAGTGCACCGGCAGGCGACGGATTTATGAATATCCCGGATGGCATTGATGAGGAGTTACCGTTCAACTGACCTTCATTGTGAAGAAAGGAGATAACCATCATGGCTTACGAAAAGGGAAGCAGACCAGAAGGCGGCTTCAAGAGAAGAGGCCCGGCACGCAGAAGAAAAAAAGTGTGCGTATTCTGTGGTAAAGAGAATAATGAGATCGATTACAAAGACGTTGCAAAATTAAAGAAATATGTTTCTGAGAGAGGAAAAATCCTTCCGAGAAGAATCACAGGAAACTGTGCAAAACATCAGAGAGCTCTTACAGTAGCAATCAAGAGAGCAAGACATATTTCTCTTATGCCGTACGTTCAGGACTAATCGGAATAATGAAGAAGCTGATTTCAGGAAAATGCCAGGAAATCAGCTTCTTTTTTTAAAGCGAAATTCAGGGGAGTATTCTGTTGAGAAACCCCACCATTTGTTAAAAAATGCCTACTAGGAAGCTGGGAACATGGTTGATACAATCAAAATGGTACAGTAACACGGTAAGGTGTTGACAAAAGGAGGGAACAGGGTGAGAAAAAAGTGGAAGAGATGGATGGCAGGTGCGTTATGTAAAACAGAATAGTGCTGAGAAAACAGAGCGGACAGCGAAGGTCGGCTTTGTGAAAAATGACTCCCGCAGCCTGCGCCATGAGGGCTGCGGGAGTTTCTGCGTTCGGAAAGCAGGGGGGCGGGACGAAGTTTTCGGAAATGTAAAATAATTCCACATTATTATGTCAAAAATTTGAATTTCTTTATAAAGCTCAGCCAGATATAATCCAATTATCTCATTAATATGAAAAAGGAGGGACGACATGAAAAATGGGAGAAAAGTGACAGCAAAAACAATTGCCGCTGCTGCTGCCTGTGCGATGCTGGCGGCAGGAGTGCCGCTGCCTGCACCAGTTCAGGCAGCAGAGGATTCGGCATCAAATCCGCAGCCGGTATTCTGCTTTGATATGGAATCTATTGCTGACGGAAAGGTTACGAATCAGGCGGATGGATCTACTTACGAGGTGGGCGGAAACTCAGTGGAACAGATTGCATCAATAGGGGAAAATGGGCAGGCTTTAAGATTCGATGGAACGAATTATATTGACCTGGGTACCGATTTTCAGCCTCAGAATGCATATACGATGACTGCGTGGGTAAAACAGGACAGTGGTTCTGCCGATGGACAGGCGGTCTTTGCACGTGCATGGAGTGGAAATGTAAGCGATCAGCTTGCGATGATGGTAAAAAACGGAACGGTATATCATTCGTTTTCGGTAGACAGTGGTGGAGCGAACAATGATTTTCACGAATTTTCCACTCAGTCAGCTCTGGAGACGGATAAGTGGGAACATGTTGCAGTTACGCGTGACGGGCAGAGTGTGACGGTTTATGTAAATGGTGAGAGTATCTATGCTTCTGATGATTTCCCGGCGTCGGATTTTGCTGTGTCAGATAAGCATATGTATATCGGTATGGACTGCAACAGCAGCGGTGCTCTGTACAGTCAGCATGCTTTTAAGGGAGCTCTGGATGAACTCAGATTGTACGATACTGCTCTGACGCAGGAACAGATACAGGAACTGGCATATGTAGAACCGGGATTTGAAATAGCAGAAGCCTCCAATGGGTCCGTGATTGTTTCAGTAAAAGGAGATGAGGCTCCGGCACAGGAAGATTTTGATCTGGCATTTGAAATTGACGGAGAAACGACAGATGTAAATATTACTGGATATCAGTTTGAAGCATCGGAGAAAAAGGCGATATTCTCGTTTGATCCGCTCGTTAATATGCAGAATGTAGACAAGACGGTCACAGTAAAAGTTGGATATCAGGGTGTGGAATCCGAGATGTCATTCGTGCTTCCGGCTGGAGATAATGAGAGTCCGGCGGCAGTGAATCTTTCTGTGACAAATATGTCAGAAAAACTTGGGTCAGAACCGCATGTAAAAGGAATGCTCAAAGCAGAGTATACATTTGAGGATCCGGATAATGATGCGGAAGGAGATACAAAGTATCAGTGGTATATAGCGGATGCTGTTGATGGAGAATATACGAAACTTTCCGGTATCTGTACAAAAACAGTAATCCTTCTGGATGACTATGTGGGAAAATACCTGAAATGTGAAGTGACGCCAGCAGACGTGAATGGAAATAAAGGTGAATCTGTCATGACGCCTGCAACTACTGAGCCGGTTCAGGCCACAGAGGGGAATCCCCTTACGGACTGGTTCCATGAAGCCGGGTTCGGACTTTCCCATCATTTCCTGTCCAATTATTTTAACCTTTCCCATGTGTATACTTCACCTGAAGAAATGTGGGATCGGGATAAAATGACATGGGATGAGTTTGTAGGGCAGTTCGATGCGGAGGCATATGCAAAGCAGGTAAATGCAATCGGAGCTAAATTTGTTATTATTACTCTTGGACAGAATTCTGGAAGTTATTGCGCACCGAACGATGTATATGATAAATACATGAGGGAAGCTGGATTTATTCAGGAAGGTGAAAAGAATCCGAAAACGACCAGTTACGAGAATGATCTTCCGATGAAGATGGCGGATGCACTGGCGAAATATGGAATTAAGGTAATGCTTTATCTGCCGTCCAACCCGCCGCACAGCGCGAGTTGGGATGAATCAGGAACTCCGAACGGTTACGGATATTATTCGGATTATCTTGTGACAAAAGAAGTGTTTGACTATACACCGGGAACAGATGGTGTTCCGAGCCAGAAAGCACGTAAAGTGCTCGCTGAGATGGTCGAGTGGTGGTCACTTCATTACGGTGATAAGATTGCAGGCTGGTGGTTTGACGGATTTTATCATACCGGCGAAGGAAGTCAGCTTGATATGAGCCTTGAATATAATGTATCAACACTTGCCAATGCAGCAAAAGCAGGAAATCCATACAGCATCGTAACATTCAACAAAGGAATGGGTGATGCAAGATACCAGAAGGTAACAGAGTACACTGATTATACGGCAGGAGAATGTACAGGTCTCGATGGATATCCGAACGACGGACGTTGGACCGAAGGAACAACAGACTGCCAGAACTTCATGTTTGGACCGCTTGGAAGCAGAGATAACTGGTCCAACGGATGGGGATGCAGCGGCATTAATCATCAGGATGTTAATGAGGTAATTGATTTTGTGGACGGAGCATTGGAAAGAGATCATGTAATCGGACTTGATGTTAAAGTCAATGTGTTTGGTCAGATTGATCCGGCTCAGTATAAGCAGCTGGAAGCAGTACAGGCAGCACTCTGGCCGGATGACGAAGATGCGTCTAGCAAGACAACACTGGAATACTTCCTGAACAAAGCAAAAGAGTATCTTGCTAACGGTGATGTAGACGATTGTGTGGAATCCATACAGAAGCTGTTTGAGGAAGCGATCGCTGAGGGTGATGCAGTGATGGCGGATGAAAATGCAACAAGTGAAGAAATCAAGAATGCTTCCTGGAAATTGGTGAAAGCGATTAATGCGCTGGATATGAAGGCTGCGGACAAGATGGACCTTGAGATGGCAGTGGAACTTGCGGAAATGATTGACTTGACGGATTACGTGGAAGCTGGACAGGCGGAATTTACAGGTGCTCTTGCGTCTGCGAAGAAAGTACTGGCTGATAGTGATGCAATGCAGGGAGAGACTGATGCGGCATGGGATACACTGGTAACTGCGATGGAGAAATTGCGGTTGAAAGCAGATAAGTCTGCATTGGAGGAACTTCTGAATGAGGTGGGAGATCTTGATCTGAGCAAATATACGGAAGAATCTGCAGAGACATTCCGCACGGCGCTTGCGTCTGCACAGGCTGTGTTTGCGGATGATACGTTATCCGAAGATGATCAGCAGACAGTTGATGATGCAGTTGCTGCACTTGGTGATGCAAGGGATGGTTTGGTTCTGAAAGACGATGGCACTGGGACCGGAAACGGAGATGAGCAGAAGCCGGATGAAGGAAATCAGGGGAATGATAATAATACCGGAAATAATAATTCCGGAACTGGCGGAAATACCGACAGCGCAGACTCGATGAATAAGGCAGCGAAGACAGGAGATGAAGCACCGGTAGCAGCAATGCTGATGCTGGTACTTGTGTCCGGAGCGGCTGCTGTAACGGTTCTTCTCAGAAAGAGAGTGAAATAAAAAGTAAAGAGGATTCACGGATCTGTTAGAACCTTTTGAGGATCATTGTAAAATAGAGGAAATCTATTTTGCAATGGTCCCTTTTTGCGTTTGCGACGAGCCAAAGTCCGTGCTTGCACGAGATCTTGGCGACCGCTTACAATCCCGGAATGTGCCCTTTGGCACTTCCGGTGATTAGTTCTGTTGCTAAACAGAAATCTGACGGAAAATTGCAGCATACTTATTTTTTAAATGCGTTATTGACATATGTTCATAATGAGGTATACTTATCTTAGAACTGTATGATCAGAAGAGAGGAGGAGAATGCCATGGCAAGACCGCAGAAACAGAGATGTATCTGCTCGGTGCCGGATGTGACCGGATTTGAACCTGCGGGATGCGTGCCGGGAGGGACGGTCAGTCTTACATACGACCAATACGAAGTGATCCGCCTGCTGGATTACATGCAGATGACGCAGGAGCAGTGCGCAAAGCGAATGGGGATCTCCCGCCCGACTGTGACACGGATCTACGAAGAAGCCCGCCGGAAGATGGCGGATATGATGGTGAACGGAAAGTCTCTTGTGATTGGCGGCGGTGATGTTTATGTCTGCCCGGCGATGCGCCCTGAGTGCGAGGGTGAAGAGCACTGCTGCCACAAAAACAGAACCCTTTCAAGAGGCTGGCGGGAGAAAGAATCTGTGACAGGTGTTTCAAAGTAAAAGAAAAGAGGAAAAAAGATGAAGGTATTAATCATCGGCGGTGTTGCCGCCGGAACAAAAACAGCGGCGAAGTTAAAGAGAGAAGACAGAAGTATCGAAGTAACCGTTATTACGAAAGACCGGGATATCTCATATGCGGGTTGCGGGCTTCCCTATTATGTAGGCGGACTGATTCCGGGAAGGGAAGACCTGATCGTGAACACGCCGCAGAAATATTCCGGGCTGACCGGAGTGGAAGTGCGTACGGGAAAGGAAGCTGTGGCGCTGGATGCGGAGAAAAAAGAAGTCACGGTAAAAGATGTGCTGACAGGGAACACGGAAGTCTGTCCCTACGATAAACTGGTGATTGCCGTAGGCGCGTCCGCCTCTGAACTTCCGATCGGAGGAACAGATCTTCCGGGAGTGTTCAAGATGAGAACGCCGGATGATGCTGAGAATATCCGGAACTATGCGGAGGAGAACAATGTAAAGAAAGCGGTTGTCATCGGCGCGGGATTTATCGGGCTTGAGGCAGCGGAGAATCTTCAGGCAAGGGGAATCAATGTGACGGTGATTGATTTTGCATCTCAGATTCTGCCGAACATTCTTGACCCGGAGATGGCTGCCTATGCGAAGAAACATCTCCTGAATGCGGGAATCCGTGTGATCACGGGTACAAGTGCGGAAGAGATTCTCGGAACGGATAAGGTGACAGGAGTGAAGACGTCAGCAGGCACCCTCGCCTGCGAGATGCTTATCATGGCTGCGGGAGTCCGTCCGAATACAGCATTCCTTCAGGATACGGGCATTGAGATGTTCAAGGGAACGATCCTTGTTGACGGACAGATGAAGACCAGCCTTACCGACGTATATGCTGCCGGCGACTGCGTGATGGTGACGAACCGGATCACCGGGAAGAGACAGTGGTCTCCCATGGGATCTTCTGCAAACCTGGAGGGACGCACTCTGGCGCAGGTGATTGCCGGGGCGCAGAAAACCTATCCGGGCGTGCTTGGAACCGGTGTGGTAAAACTGCCGGGGCTGAACATCGGGCGCACCGGTCTTACGGAAGAACAGGCAAAAGAAGCGGGATATGATGTGATCACCGCGCTTGTTCCGACAGATGACAAGGCGCACTACTACCCGGATGCCTCCTTCTTCATTACCAAAATCATCGCGGACCGGACAACGAGAAAACTTCTCGGCGTGCAGGTGTTTGGACCGGGTGCGGTAGACAAGATGGTGGACATCGCGGTTATGGGAATCAATATGGACGCGAAGCTGGATGATTTTGAGAACGCGGACTTCGCATATGCGCCGCCGTTCTCCACAGCGATCCATCCGTTTGTCCAGGCGGTCTATGTGCTGATGAATAAGATCGACGGAACATTTGTCAGCATGACGCCTGCGGAGTATGCAGCAGGAAAAGCAGAAGGATACCGCGTGGTGGATGTGCAGCCGGAGCCGGCGATCCGCGGGGCGTTCTACGTCAATCTCGGCAAGGTGAACGGAGAGATCGAAGGGCTTGGAAAAGACGAGAAGATCCTGCTTGTCTGTGCAAAGGGAAAGAGGGCATATTTCCTTCAGAACCGGATGCGTTACTATGGCTACACCAATACAGTTGTGCTTGAGGGTGCGACCTTCTTTAACGATGTGAAAGTTCCGAATGCGGACGCGGCTGTGTCAAAGGAAGAAGAGACAAGGGTGAAGGCGCTCGGCTTTTTGAAGGACAAGAGAACACCGGATAAGTTTAACGGACGCGTGATCACAAGAAACGGAAAGATCACAGCAGAAGAGGCACGTGTGATTGCAGAGGCTGCCGAGCGTTTCGGAAGCGGGGAAGTGACGATGACCTCCCGTCTGACAATGGAGATCCAGGGAGTGCCGTTTGACAATATCGAGCCGCTCAGAGAATATCTGATGCAGGCAGGACTTGAGACAGGCGGAACCGGATCGAAAGTCCGACCGGTTGTCTCCTGTAAGGGCACCACATGTCAGTATGGACTGATCGATACCTTTGCTCTCTCAGAGGAGATTCACGAGCGGTTTTATCACGGGTACAGCAATGTGAAACTGCCGCACAAATTCAAGATTGCAGTAGGAGGATGCCCGAATAACTGTGTGAAGCCGGATCTGAATGATCTGGGAATCATCGGTCAGAGAGTGCCGCAGATCGATCTGGAGAAATGCCGCGGATGCAAAGTATGTCAGGTGGAGAACAACTGCCCGATCAATGTGGCAAAACTTGTGGATGGAAAAGTTACCATTGATGAGAATGCATGTAATCACTGTGGACGCTGTGTGGGCAAATGTCCGTTCCATGCAATTGAGGATTATACAAACGGTTACCGTGTTTACATCGGCGGACGCTGGGGCAAGAAGGTGGCGCAGGGAAGATATCTGGACAAAGTGTTTACGGATAAAGAAGAAGTCCTCGCTATTGTGGAGAAAGCAATTCTCCTGTTCCGTGAGCAGGGAATTACCGGTGAGCGTTTTGCGGATACTGTGGCAAGACTGGGATTCGAGAATGTCCAGGAGCAGCTCCTTTCCAATGATCTGCTGGCAAGGAAGGATGAGAATCTCAAGGCGCAGAAACATATGAAGGGCGGAGCAACCTGCTAGAAGATCAGGATGCTTCAATAAAGTGTTGAGGCTGTGAAAACAGAGAAGCGGCTGTGTCAGGGATAAACAGGTTTTATCCGTTGATGCAGCCGCATCTTTTATTCCATGCGCCTGCACTTCTTCGAATCTGCGCATCCGGGCGCGGTCGATTCCCGGGGCGATTCGCGGGGATTTTTTGTAGTGGAATAAAATATAAAAAGATGGTATAATAAATCGTTGTAGTGAAAACAGCCGTGCAATGATAGACGGCATGCGCTGTGCGCGTCTGTAAACAGGTGCAATGAGGTGACATTACTATGAAGAAAAAGAATAGAATGCGTTTGAAAGGACAGCTCAGGATGTATATGAACTGGCCGCTCATTATGACGATACTGCTCGTGGCAATGGATGTCTGGGTCTATATGATTGACAGGCGGGCGGGTGCTATTATGACTGTGTTCATCCTGATCTATCTGGCGATCGCCGGAGGCCTGTATTTTTACAATCGTTCACTGATTCTCGCAGATCTGATTCAGTTTTCGGCGCAGTACAAGGGTGTTGAGAACACGCTTCTGAAGGAACTGGCGGTGCCTTATGCCATTGCTTTGGAGGATGGAAGGGTTCTGTGGAAGAACGATGCGTTCGGGGCACTTACGGAAGGGCAGAGAAAAGAAAAATATCTGTACCGGCTGATACCTGAACTGACGCCCAATGTATTCCCGAAAGACGATCTGGATCACGTGGAGCTCGAGGTTACTTACCGGGAACGGAATTATCAGGCGGAACTGCGCCGCGTATCTCTGAAGGGCTTCAGCCAGAAGGAAGAACTCCTGCAGATTCCGGCGGAGGAAGAGTTTTTTGTATCCGTGTCACTGCAGGATGTGACGGAACTGAACGCATATATCCGTGAGAATGAAGATCAGCGGATGATTGCCGGTCTGATTTATATCGACAATTATGACGAAGTGATGGAAAGTGTTGAGGAAGTGCGCCAGTCTCTTCTGGTGGCGCTCATTGACCGTAAGATCAACAAATACATCGGCGATGTGGACGGCATTGTGAAAAAGATGGAGAAGGATAAGTACTTTATCGTAATCCGGAAATCAAGCTATAAGAAGATTGCGGAAGACAAGTTCTCCATTCTTGAAGAAGTAAAGCAGGTCAATATCGGAAATGCCCGCTCTGCAACGTTAAGCATTGGTCTCGGACTTAATACGGCAACCTATGCGCTGAGCTATCAGTATGCCCGCGTGGCAATCGATCTCGCTCTTGCCCGGGGCGGTGACCAGGCAGTAATCAAGGACTGCAACGGCATTACCTATTTCGGCGGGAAAAAGGAGCAGACTTCGAAGAATACCCGCGTGAAAGCGCGCGTAAAGGCGGAGGCACTCAGAGAGTTTATTGTTACCAAGGACCAGGTTATGGTCATGGGACACCAGATTGCGGACCCGGATTCGTTCGGCGCCTGTATGGGTATTTACCGTGCGGTAGTAAGTCTTGAAAAGAAAGCGCATATTGTTATTAATACAGTGACGGAGTCTGTTCGTCCGCTGTATGATGAGATCGCGGAGAGCCCGGCCTATGAAGATGATATTTTCCTGACCTCAGAGCAGGCGATGGATTATATATCGGACAATACAATGGTAATTGTTGTGGATACAAACAAACCACAGATGACAGAGTGCCCGGAGCTTTTGAGAAGATCGAAGATGATCGCTGTTCTGGATCATCACCGGCAGGGAAGCAACATTATAGAAAATGCAGTCCTCTCCTACGTGGAGCCGTATTCATCTTCTACATGTGAGATGGTGGCAGAGGTGCTTCAGTATATTGCAGATGATATTAAGATCCCGTCTGTTGAGGCGGACTGCCTGTATGCGGGAATTATGATTGATACGAGAAACTTTATGAATCGTACGGGAGTGCGTACCTTTGAGGCTGCGGCATTCCTTCGTCGCTGCGGAGCGGACATTACCCGTGTGCGGAAGATGTTCCGTGATGACATGGCATCCTATCAGGCAAAGGCAGAGGCGATGCGCCGGGCGGAAGTTTACCGGAAAGAGTACGCTATCGCAGAGTGCCCAAGCGATATCGAGAGCCCGACCGTACTGGCGGCGCAGGCTGCCAACGAACTGCTCGATATCAGCGGAATCAAGGCTTCGTTTGTGCTCACGGAGTACAATGGCAAGATCTATATGAGCGCACGTTCCATCGATGAGGTGAATGTGCAGATCATTGCCGAGAAACTGGGCGGAGGCGGTCATATTAACTCCGCAGGCGCGCAGTTTGACCATACGAATATGTATGAGGCGATCAGCACTCTGAAAGCAACGATAGACCAGATGATTGAGGAAGGAGATATATAAAATGAAAGTAATATTATTACAGGATGTAAAATCTCTCGGAAAAAAAGGTGAGATTGTCAATGTAAATGACGGATATGCAAGGAATTTTATCCTGCCCAAGAAAATGGGAGTGGAGGCAACAGGAAAGAATCTCAATGATCTGAAGCTTCAGAAAAATAATGAGAAAAAGGTTGCCCAGGAGAATCTTGAGGCGGCAAAAGAACTGGCTGCAGAGCTTGCCGCAGGCAAAGTAGAGCTTTCCATCAAAGTGGGTGAGGGCGGAAGAACATTCGGATCTGTTTCAAGCAAAGAGATTGCGGCAGCAGTGAAAGAACAGATGAACCTTGATGTGGATAAGAAAAAAATCCAGTTAAAAGAAGCCATCAAATCTCTTGGAACACATATTGTAAATGTGAAACTGCATCCTGAGGTTACTGCGGAACTGAAAGTGGTTGTAAGGGAAGAAGCATAAGGGAGACTTTCTATATGGATATAGAAGCAGCTATGAAACGGATACCGCCCCACAGCATCGAGGCCGAGCAGGCCGTGCTGGGGGCGATGCTTATGAATAAAGACGCTGTGATGGTCGCTTCGGAGATCCTGATTGGAGAAGACTTTTACCAGACGGCATACGGGATCCTGTTTGACGCTGTGGTTGAGCTCTTCAAGGAGGGAAAGCCGGTTGACCTGATTACTCTGCAGGAGCACTTAAAAGAAAAGAATGTGCCGCCGGAAGTCAGCAGCATGGAGTATGCCCGGGAGCTGCTGGCAGGCGTTACGACTTCGGCAAATATCAAGTATTACGCAGAGATCGTGAAGGAAAAGGCGATTCTGCGGAAACTGATAAAAATCAACGAGGAGACTGCTAACGCCTGTTACCTGGAGAACAAGCCTCTTGAAGAAATACTGGAACAGACGGAGAAGCAGGTGTTTGAGCTTGTAGAGCACGGAAATTCCCAGGAGTATGTGCCGATCAAGCAGGTTGTCCTCAATGCTCTCGATGTAATTGAGAAAGCGTCAAAGACCAAGGGAACTGTCACGGGAATTCCGACAGGGTTTATTGACCTCGACTATAAGCTCTCCGGTCTTCAGCGCTCGGACCTTGTCCTGATCGCGGCTCGTCCTTCAATGGGAAAAACAGCGTTCGTTCTGAATATTGCCCAGCATGTGGCGTTCCGTCAGAATCTGGCAGTGGCGATCTTCAGTCTCGAGATGTCCAAAGAACAGCTCGTGAACCGTCTGTTCTCCCTGGAATCCCACGTGGACGCGCAGATCCTGAGAACCGGTAACCTCTCAGATACAGACTGGGAGAAACTGATCGAGGGAGCAGGGACAATCGGAAATTCAAGAATGATCATAGACGATACGTCAGGTATCTCCATTTCAGAGATGCGTTCAAAGTGCAGGAAGTACAAACTTGAGATCGGGCTGGATCTGATTATCATCGACTACCTGCAGCTCATGAGCGGAAGCGGCGGCAGGAAAAACGAGAGCCGTCAGCAGGAGATCTCAGAGATCTCCCGTTCTCTGAAAGGTCTGGCGAGGGAGTTGAACGTCCCGGTAATCGCGCTGTCTCAGCTCAGCCGTGCCGTGGAGCAGAGAACGGACAAGCGTCCGATGCTTTCCGACCTCCGTGAGTCCGGAGCCATCGAGCAGGACGCGGACGTCTGTATGTTTATCTACCGAGACGATTACTATAACCCGGATACGGAAGATAAGAATATCGCAGAGATTATTATTGCAAAGCAGAGGAACGGCCCGATCGGAACCGTTCGCCTTGCATGGATGCCGCAGTACACACGTTTCGGGAACGAGCTGCGGCAGCAGTAGCAGCTATGTAAAGATTTTTCTCAGTTTCATAAGAGGTCCGGATTTGGCAATTTCCCTGCGGTTAGCCTGCTGCTGGCGAATCAGGGAGTCGAGCCTGCGGAAGTGTTCTTCCTGCTGGCGTTCCTTTGCCTGGAGAAGAAAATCAATTTCATGCATGACATCAGTAGTCACAGTGCTGCTGATGTCTTTTTTTAACACTTCATTGTTATCTGTGAGCGCATTGCGGACAACGTCTCCGAAGAGCGCCTGCACCTGCTCGGCTTTGCTGAGCGGGATCATGACCTCGCCGGACTCGGAAGCCGCAGAAACTGCAGAAACTGCAGAAGCCGCGGAATCGGCAGAAGCGGCAGGCGCGGATACAGGAGCCGCCTTTTCCGAAGGCTTCTCATCCCCTGTTTTTAACTTCAGACGGGTGGCTTTCAGTTCCGGGATTAATGGTTTCAAATCTCTTAAGAGCATTCCTTCATCTTTCAGTTTTTTGATACAGCGGAAGAGCTGGATGTCATCATTGGTATAATATCGGTGTCCCATCTCCGTGCGGCCGATTGTGAGGTTCAACTCATCCTCCCAGTATCTTAAGACATGAGATTCCACGTCAACCTGCTTGGCAGCCTCGGAAATCATAAATCTGACTTCACCCATTTATTATTTATACCTCCTCTTGTCAGTGTGTGAAGGCCTGTCTCAACCTGTTCACATTATAGCACAGGCATGTGAAGGGCAAACGCATAATCGTTCGTCAAATTCCTGCGGTATCACGCAGAATATGCGGGGAATCGACGGGACATACAAAAAAACGCCTTCCCCTGAGGGAAGACGTTTCTGCGTGTGATCACTTTGCGATTTCTATAAATTACTCTGCTGAGATAGCACCTGTCGGACATGCAGCTTCACATGCACCGCAGTCTACACAAGCATCAGCATCGATCTCATATTTGCCATCGCCTTCGGAGATAGCGCCTACTGGACATTCGCCTTCGCAAGAACCACAGCTTACGCATTCATCACTAATTACGTGTGCCATAGTATG
>DXGZ01000095.1 GCA_019113645.1 Candidatus Mediterraneibacter vanvlietii
GATACAGTAGATGAGCAGATCCGTAAATTATCCTTTATATCAATGAGAAGTTCGGATCAGAGGTTGCATTGCAGGAATTAGATGAGTTAGACGAAAGATCATTTGAATATCTTCAGAGGATTATAAAATAGTAAAAAAATTTCCGAATATCAGAAATGGAATTGAGGGTAAGCGTGAATCCCAGGTAAATCAAAATCTGATGAACAACAAAACGGAGGCTAATATAGAGATGAGGAATGAACATATCCCGGTGGAAGTAGAAGTGAAGATACCGGTACACGGTCTGGCAGATACCATAAAGCGTCTGGAACAATGTGGATTCTGCCTTGCGGGTACATGCAGGGAAGAGGACGTGTATTATAACAGCGCACATTATGACCTGAGGGAACACGACAAAGCCCTTCGAATCCGCCGGGTAACAGATTTGGATACGGGAAATACCCGGGCAGAATTCAACTGCAAAGGTCCGAAACCAGATCAGATATCCGTCTCCAGAACAGAGCTGGAGATGCGTCTGGAAACGCAGGAGATTCTGGAACGGATCCTGGAGGAGCTTACGTTCCTTCCTGTGCCATACACCGTCAGAAAGACACGTTTCACCTATACCAGAGGAAGGATTACCGCTGCCGTGGATCAGGTGGAAGGGCTGGGAGATTATCTGGAGCTGGAGATCATAGGACAGGGAGAGAAGCAGAGGCCAGCCTGTCTGAAAGAGATTGAGGCAGTCATGAAGGAAATGGGGTATGAACAGAAAGATACCATAAGAATTTCCTATCTGTCCATGCTGCAGAAGAAAGAATCTTCGAAAAAGACAGGGCATATATTCGAAAATAGCCAGAAGGAACAATCCGGTGAAATTTTGTGAGGCAGATAAATTATATAGTATCCATACGATAAAAGAAACACCATTGAAATCGCTGCCTTTTGAGGGTGGATTTCAATGGTGTTTTTATAGTATGATATCAGAAATTCTGTGATATTTCGGAATTCGCTATCTGTGGGGTGTACGTTTTTTTGCGGAAAATATAAGATATGTCTGGAAAGGAGTTGAAGATATGGACAGTAAGAAGATTGGGGCGTTCATCGCCTTTAATCGCAAGAAGAAAGGAATGACCCAGGAACAGCTGGGGGAGAGGCTTGGCGTCACCAATAAGACCATATCGCGCTGGGAGAATGGAAACTATATGCCGGATCTGTCGATGTTGGAGCCGCTGAGTAAGGAACTCGGAATCACGCTGAATGAGCTTCTGGCGGGAGAAGAGATCAGGGAGGAAGAAAGCATCGCCTGCGCAGAGAAGAATTTGATCAGCGCTATCGACTATAGTGTAAAGAAAATTAAAAATGAACATAAGAAGATTTCTATCTGCATCATGATAGCAGGAATCCTGATCTGTATATTTTCATTTTCCGTATTCGAACCGGAAAGCAGTTGGGGAGAGATCTATTCCATCCTGGGATGTCTGTTGGTAACGGTCGGAATCTTCCGGGAACTAAGAGCCATGTTTCTGCTGAAGAGAACACTGGTCTGTGCCGGCGTATTCCTGCTGCTGATCGGGATCTTTATGGCGGCTGACTTTGTGGGTGTATCAGAATATAAACGCCCGCCCGTTTACCGGTATTCGACCACAACCTATTTTACCGAAGGGAAGATTATAGAATACCGAAATCTGTTTTATCACGTGTTTCAGATCAATGCAGATACGCCGAATGAGTATTTTATTATTGATACAAAAAAGGAGTATGACGTGGATACAGTTCCGGTCAGCCCCTTTAACCGGGATAAAAGCGGGATCCGACAGATTGTCCGGTATCAGAGCAATTACATTGGAGACAACAGTAATACCGGGAACCTATTCAACGCACTGCCCCTGTCAGAGTATGGATATGTATTTGAGATTGATTCGGAGAACTGCGGCGTAACCATCGATTACCATACAACAGACTGGTATGGAAATGAAGATCTCTATACAGAAAAGGGGCTGATCTATAATTCCGTTTCCGCATTTGCTCTCATCAGGAATCTGGAATATATACGGTATAACTTCAGAGGCAGCAGTTATATGATTACCAGAGAGAAAGTGGAGCAGAATTATCCAGAATACTGGCAGGTGGTTACCGGGCAGGAAATTGATAAAGAAGCTTTTGACCAATATGTGGAAAGCAAGATGAACGAGGATGAATTCGTCACGGCAGTGTTTGCGCTGTTTGAAAAACAGGAATAAAACGCAAACGTCGGAAGTCAGATAGGAGAAAGTTTGTCTATAATAAATGATTAGGACAAGAAGGAAAGGATGTGGAGAAGATTTGATACGAATCAGAAAGATTGACACATCCGGTATAGATCCTAGAGTGCTGGAAACCAGATTTACCATAATGTGTGATGTAAAAAATCCATTATGCGGAAAGGATGGAGCTACATACACATTTGGAGAATAAAAAGGTGGAACACCTCAGATTCTGGATGAACTGGAAAAGGGAATGATAAATTATAAAAATATGATTCAGAAACAGTTTGGCATAGACATGGACACTGTGCCGGGAACAGGAGCAGCAGGCGGGCTGGGAGCTGCGCTTATGATTTTTTTAAAGGACCAATTACAGCCCGGTGTGGAAACAGTGCTTGATCTGATTGGCTTTGATCAGAAATTAGAAGGGGTGGATATGGTTATTACAGGGGAGGGGCAGACGGATTGGAAGTCAGCTTTCGGGAAGGTTGTTCAAGGTGTGGGTACACATTGTAAGAATCATGGGATAGAGATAACTGAAAAGTCTAATCTTCTTATCTGACAGCAGTCGAGCCGGTTCAAATGGGGTGTGACCTCGTTTGAGCTGGCTCTTTCGGCTTTGTTCAGAGTGCCGAAGACAATGATGACGTCGCTCTTGACGGTCCGGAGACTTGTTGGTATCATACTACCAGCCAGAATTAAAGTATTTACAATCAACGACTTTATATAAATCAGATAGGAATATGCGTTTCGGGGACTACAGGATAATTTTCTCCCGGAAAAATGAGCGGAACAGATTGTGAGAAAAGAGATGCTGTCATAGGGATTGAAAAAGAATAATTCTTACAGAGAGGAGCAGAGAGAGGAATAATGAAAATTCGATTTTTTCCAACTTTGAAAAACTATAAAAAGAAATATCTGGCAAAAGATATTTTTTCCGGTGTTATTATTGCCGCTGTATCGATCCCCATTTCCATGGGGTATGCGCAGATTTCAGGACTCCCCGCAGCGTACGGACTGTATGGATCTTTGCTCCCGATCATCTTTTTTGCGCTGTTTTCAACGTCGCGGCAGTTTATATTTGGCGTGGATGCTGCACCTGCGGCGATCGTGGGAGCGGCTTTGGCGACGATGGGGGTTGGCGCAGAAAGCAGCGCGGTTATGCAGTATGTGCCGGCGATCGCGCTGGCTGCGGGGTTGTGGCTTTTACTGTTTTATTTTCTCCATGCGGATCGGATCGTAGATTTTATTTCTACGCCGGTCATGGGAGGGTTTATCAGCGGGATCGCTGTGACGATTATTTTAATGCAGATTCCAAAGCTGCTCGGTCAGTCTGCAGGGACGGGTGAACTTCCGGAACTGCTCCGCCATCTGCTGGAGTCAGTGCTCCATGTGAATGGATTTTCTTTTATTCTTGGTATTCTCGCACTTGTAATCCTGATTATCGGAAAACGTCTGATACCGAAATTTCCCATGGCGGTTGCAGTTATGATTGCAGGCATTTTCCTGACAGTATTTTTCCATATTGATAACTATGGAGTTACTCTTCTGTCCCATGTGGATACAGGACTTCCCGGATTCTTTCTTCCGAATTTTATGCAGCTCAATCTTACGGCTGTGGTCGGTCGCGGACTGATGGTAGCTGTTGTTGTTATGGCAGAAACCCTTCTTGCTGAAAATAATTTCGCTTCTAAAAATGGATATCGTCTTGATGACAGGCAGGAAATTTTGGCCTGTGCGGCCGGGAATATTGCTTCGGCAGCTGTGGGATGCTGTCCGGTCAACGGAAGTATTTCCCGGACTTCCATGAATGAACAATATGGGGGACAGACACAGGCGGTGTCTCTGACAGCAGGGATTGTGATGGCCGTGATCCTTATGTGTGCCACGGGATTCATTGGTTATCTTCCGGTTCCGATACTGACGGCAATTGTGATATCAGCGCTGATGAATGTTGTGGAGATTCGCCTGGCAGTACGTCTGTTTAAAGTGAGCAGACAGGAATTTTTTATTTTTATGGCGGCATTTGCAGTTGTTCTTTTCCTTGGAACGATCTATGGTGTTGTGGCAGGGATTCTTCTTTCATTTGTGGCTGTGATTATAAGGGCGACTAATCCGCCCAGGGATTTCCGGGGAATGGTACCGGGAAAACAGGAATTTTATGATCTGACCAGAAACCGGTTTGCATGGCCGGTGAAAAATGTTCTGATTTACCGGTTCAGTGAAAATCTGTTTTTTGCAAATATTAAGATTCTTCAGAATGATATTGAAAATAATATTAAAGAAGATACAAAAGCGGTTATTCTGGATGCAGGTGCTGTTAACAGTATTGATATTACAGCAGCAGACGGCCTGATCATCCTTGCGGACAGTCTGAAGAAAAGAAAGATCAGATTTTACATAACCGAACATTCACAGAACGTGAACGAGCAGATCAGAAAGCTTGGCATCGGAAGGCTTATACAGGAAGGAATGGTAAGAAGAACTATCGTTTCCGCGCTTTATGATATGGGGATGAAGGAGCCCTTCCCTCTGGAGATTCCGGAGAGTGAGATGGAAAAGGTACGGAGAAATCTTTATTTTTCGCTGACCCCGGAGGAAGAAAATTCACTGGAAGAATTCGCCTGGGCATTTGGATCTGATGCGGTACGGGAGATCGAGAAGAGAGTGAAATCTATAGCCGATCAGATCCACGGAATTTCAGATCTGGAGGAGCTTTCGGAGGCAGGTCTGGAAGAAAAGCTGAAATTCTGGCATGCTCTCGGTCCGCTGGATGAGGATGAATTGCTTAGAAGACTGGAACTTCATATTGATGATTTCCCTCAGGAATTAAAAGAAAACAGTGCTCTTGTTGTCAGGCTGATTGAGAGAAGAAGAAGAGTGCTGAGAGACAGAATATTAAGAGCGCATCCGAATATCAGGGAACATCTCAAAGAAAAAAGAGATATTCTGGAACATCGTCTGCAAAAACAGAATCCTGAAGGAGTGCGAAAGCTTCATAAACTGGAAAATCATGAATAGGAATATGCGGTACTTTTTCGGTTTAAAGTGATAACGAAGCGAAAAATGTGATATGCTAATTGTGCACTTTTGTTTTCACAAATAAATTTTTAGAAATGTGAAGCAGGAACGAGATAAAATGAAACATAAATCGATAAATAGTTTATTGTTGGCGCTGACTGCATTTATATGTGGAAGCGCCTTTGCAGCTCAGAGCATCGGTATGGATTATCTGGAGCCGTTTACTTTTAATTCGATTTGGAGCATAATGGGAGGAATCTATCCAGGTTTCAGAATGATCTGATTGATTAAAGAGAAAGGATATTATTGAATATGAAAGTATATGGATCACAGATTTGTGTGGATTGCAGAAACTATAAGGCTGTTCAGAAAAAAAGAGGATTTAAGGCGGAATTTATAGAGATTACGGAGAATACGGAAAATTTAAAAGAATTTCTTCAAATACGCGACACGAATCCTATCTTTGAACCTGTAAAAGAACACAGCGGGATTGGGATTCCGTTTTTTGTAAATGAAGACGGAAGGAAAACTTTTGATATTAATGAAGCGCTTTCCTGGATAGGACAGGCTCCGGTACAGGACGAAGAAATAGAATCTGAAAAATATTAAAATTAGCACTCGATGCTTGACATGGCTAACAACTCTTGCTATATTACTAATAGAACACGAAATAGATGTGTTTCCAATACTGATCCGTAGAACTTACTTCTGCGGATCTGTTCCAGTAAGGAGGGAATGCTATGAATATCAATAAATTTACACAGAATTCTCTGCAGGCTGTGCAGAACTGCGAGAAGATCGCCGCGGACAACGGCAATCAGGAACTTGCCCAGGAGCATCTGCTCTATGCGCTTCTCACTCAGGACGACAGCCTGATTTTAAAATTGCTTGAAAAGATGAGCATCCAGGGCCAGCTCTTCATCAACTCGGTGGAGCAGGCGATCGGTAAGCGGCCGAAAGTCCAGGGCGGCCAGGCTTACGTTGGTCAGGATCTCAACAATGTCCTCATCCATGCAGAGGATGAGGCGAAACAGATGGGAGACGAGTATGTATCTGTCGAGCACCTGTTTCTTGCCCTGTTAAAATATGCAAGTAAAGACGTAAAACAGATCTTCCGTGAGTTCGGCATCAGCCGGGAGGGCTTCCTCCAGGCGCTGTCAACTGTAAGAGGCAACCAGAGAGTTACAAGTGACAATCCGGAAGCTACCTATGATACGCTGAACAAATACGGACAGGATCTGGTGGAACGGGCGAGGGATCAGAAGCTGGATCCGGTGATCGGACGTGATGAGGAGATCCGGAATGTGGTCCGCATCCTTTCCCGTAAGACGAAAAACAACCCGGTTCTGATCGGTGAACCCGGTGTCGGAAAAACCGCTGTTGTAGAGGGGCTTGCACAGAGAATCGTAAGCGGTGATGTACCGGAAGGTCTGAAAGACAAGACGATCTTCTCCCTTGATATGGGAGCTCTTGTGGCGGGCGCAAAATACCGGGGAGAGTTTGAGGAACGTCTGAAGGCGGTTCTGGAAGAAGTGAAGAACAGTGACGGACAGATCATTCTGTTTATTGATGAGCTGCACACGATTGTGGGCGCAGGTAAGACGGACGGTGCCATGGATGCCGGAAATATGTTAAAGCCAATGCTGGCAAGGGGCGAGCTCCACTGTATCGGAGCAACCACTCTTGACGAGTACCGTCAGTACATTGAGAAGGACGCGGCGCTGGAGCGTCGTTTCCAGCCGGTTATGGTAGATGAGCCGACAGTTGAGGACGCCATTTCCATTCTGCGTGGTCTGAAGGAACGCTATGAAGTATTCCACGGCGTGAAGATCACGGACAGCGCCCTTGTGGCTGCGGCTACCCTTTCCAACCGGTATATTTCCGACCGTTTCCTGCCGGATAAGGCCATCGACCTTGTGGATGAGGCGTGTGCTCTGATCAAGACAGAGCTGGATTCCATGCCCACAGAGCTGGATGAGCTGAGAAGGCGTGTCATGCAGCTGGAGATTGAGGAAGAGGCGCTTAAGAAGGAAGACGACCGTCTGAGCCGCGAGCGTCTGGAACATCTGCAGGAAGAACTTGCAGGTCTCAGGGAAGAGTATGCGGGCAAAAAAGTTCAGTGGGAGAATGAGAAGACATCCGTTGAACGCGTTCAGAGGATTCGTGAAGAGATCGAGCAGGTGAATAAAGATATCCAGAAAGCGCAGCGCGAGTATGATCTGAATAAAGCTGCAGAGCTGCAGTATGGAAGACTGCCGCAGCTGCAGAAACAGCTGGAAGAAGAGGAAGAGAAGGTCAAAGAAAAAGACCTGTCACTTGTGCATGAGGCTGTGACGGATGAGGAGATCGCGCGGATTGTGTCCAGGTGGACCGGCATACCGGTGGCGAAGTTAAACGAGAGTGAGAGGAATAAGACTCTCCATCTGGCAGAAGAACTGCATAAACGTGTCATCGGCCAGGATGAAGGTGTGGAGCTTGTGACAGAGGCGATCATCCGCTCCAAGGCGGGAATTAAAGATCCGAGCAAGCCGATTGGTTCGTTCCTGTTCCTCGGACCTACCGGAGTCGGTAAGACAGAGCTTGCCAAAGCACTGGCACAGAGTCTGTTTGACGATGAGAATAACATGGTGCGAATCGATATGAGTGAGTACATGGAGAAATATTCCGTGTCCAGACTGATCGGAGCACCTCCGGGATATGTTGGTTATGACGAGGGCGGCCAGCTCACCGAAGCTGTGAGGAGAAAACCGTACTCTGTGGTACTTTTCGACGAGGTGGAGAAGGCGCATCCGGATGTGTTCAACGTGCTTCTCCAGGTGCTTGACGACGGACGAATCACAGATTCTCAGGGGCGTACCGTGGACTTTAAGAACACGATCCTCATTATGACTTCCAATATCGGCGCGAACTATCTGCTGGAAGGCATCCGGGACGACGGCTCTATTGACGAGCAGTGCCAGGAGATGACGATGAACGATCTGAAAGCACATTTCAGACCGGAATTTCTCAACCGTCTGGATGAAATAATTATGTTCAGACCATTGACGAAAGCGAATATCCGTGCCATTATTGACTTGCTGGTGGCAGATGTCAACAAACGGCTTGCAGAGAAAGAACTGCGGATCGAACTGACAGAGGCGGCGAAAGATTTCGTTGTGGAAGGCGGTTATGATCCGATGTACGGCGCGCGACCGCTGAAGAGATATCTGCAGAAGAATGTGGAGACACTGGCTGCAAGACTGATACTGGCAGGAAATGTGGGCAGAGGAGATGCGATCCTGATCGATGCGGCAGACGGACAGCTGACCGCTCAGGTGAAAGGTCAGATTGTCGGAACTGAAAAGCCGGAGGATCTGGCTCTGTAAGCTGTGAAAAGCCGAAGATTTCTCTCCTTTAAGCTGCATGAGCAGCCGGAGATTCTTCTCCTGCGAGCCGACATGAAGCAGCCGGGAAAGGACGGTTATTCCGGATGACACCCATTATCTTTCATATAGATGTGAATTCCGCTTATCTTAGCTGGACAGCGGTAGAACAACTGAAAAACGGAGCCAAAGTGGATCTGCGCGAGATACCGGCCATCATCGGCGGGGACCAGAAGTCCCGCCACGGCGTGGTTCTCGCCAAATCCCCTGCGGCGAAGAGATATGGCATCCGCACGGGGGAACCCGTTGCGAATGCCTTTCGTAAGTGTCCGAATCTTGCCATGTATCCCCCGGATCATAAGATGTACCGGGAGAAGAGCAGGCGATTGATGGAATATCTTCGGACATTTACGAAAGAGATCGAGCAGGTCAGTGTGGACGAGTGTTACATGGATTTTACCTCGATCGCGGATCATTACTCTTCGCCTGTGGAAGGCGCTGCTGTGATCAAGGACGGGATCAGAGAGCGATTTGGATTTACCGTGAATATCGGGATATCAACGAATAAACTTCTGGCAAAGATGGCGTCGGATTTTGAGAAGCCGGACCGGATACATACTCTGTTTCCTGATGAGATCCGGGAAAAGATGTGGCCCCTTCCCATCGGGGATCTCTATATGGCGGGGCGCTCCAGTGTGGAAACGTTAAAGAAGCTGGAGATCAATACGATCGGAGATCTGGCGCAGGCGGATTTGAAACTGGTGATGCTGCATCTGAAAAGCCATGGGAAGATGCTCTGGGAATTCGCCAACGGAATCGGCGGTTCTGTTGTTCAGGCGGAACCGGAGGAGGCGAAAGGAATCGGAAACTCTACGACTCTGAGCGAAGATGCCGCCACGGTAGAGGAAGTACAGCCAGTGTTTCGAAAACTGGCGGAAAGTGTGGGAAACCGTCTGAAGAAAGCGGGAAAACGGGCCGGGATGGTGAGTATGGAGATCCGGTACTATGATTTCCGGAACGTCTCTCATCAGGTTCAGCTTGAGAAACCGTCGAATGATCCGGAAGTTTTATATCGAACCGCCTGCAGCCTGTTCCTGGAAATATGGAGCGGAGAACCGGTACGGCTTCTCGGAATCCGTACATCCAAACTGGCGGACGAGGGGGAACCGGAACAGCTCTCTATCTTTGACATCGAACTGCCGAAAGAACCGGATGAGAAGCATAAGAAGCTGAAAAAAGCGATGGATGAGCTGAATGCCAGATTTGGGGAAGGCGCCGTGGTGAAGGCGAGCCTCATGAAGAAAAAGAAAGCGGACGGACCGGACGGAAAAACCGATGGTGCTAAAAAGAAGGCGGCTGACCGGCTTCAAAGTTCGTCCGGGGGAACTAATAGAGGGGGAAACAATGAAAGAGAAAGATTATAATCTGGAACTGATCCGGTTCCTGTCCTTTTTTCTGGTCATCGTCATTCATGTGACCAACTATTTCTGCAGAGCGTACGGCAGTGTTTCCGATGGGGAATATCTGTTTTCCCTGGTGCTTGATACGGCAGCGCGGGTCAGTGTTCCGAGTTTTTTCATGATCTCGGGGGCGCTTCTGCTTGGCAGGGATGAGCCGCTCGCAAAACACGGAAAGCGTTTTTTTCGCTTTTTTACAGCGCTGGCTGTGTGGAGTGTGGTGTACTATGTCTGGAACATCTGTTATATGAAGTCTTCTTATGATTTGCAGGATATTCTGTATGAACCGGTGGAAGCACATCTCTGGTATTTGTATGCCATGATTCCGATCTATCTGGTGCTGCCGTTTTTTCAGATCATGTGCAGGCACATGAGCATGAAGCTGGAAAGAGTGTTTTTGCTTATAACAACAGCTGCGGTTCTGTTTAACTATATACTGTGGATGCTGGGCTGGGAAGCCTATTATGATCTGCCGCTGGTCGGAGACAGGATTTATTCCTGGTATGTGTTTGTGGGATATTATATCTATAAATACAGGCATCATATCCGGCTGAGCCAGCGTGCAGCGGCAGTGATCTGCGTGCTGAGCATGGCTGCGTCCTTTGGCATTACCCTGGGAGTTACGGTGGCGAGCGGAGAACATTTTGAGGGTGCGCTTACTTACGCGAGTCCTTTTGTGGCAATTTCAGCTGTCACATTTTTCCTGTTTGTGCTGAGAATCCGGAAATCCCATTTCTACCCGAAGGAAAATGTGAAGAAGATCATAGATCTTTTCTGCGGCTGCTCCTTTGGAATTTATCTGATTCATATCCTGTTCCTGGATAATTATAAGAAATATGTGGAACCGCAGGATCTGTCCGCGTTTATCGCAGTGCCCGCTCTGACGATTGGAATAGCATTGGTGTCATTACTGTGTGTATGGGTTATGAGAAAGACGAAGATCGGCAGAAAGATCACATAACAGAATCTCCTTCCATATTTCTACATAATTCTTAAGAATTTCTTTTGAATCTTATATCAGCCTCCTTTAGAATTACAGGTTATCCTGTATACAGTGAAAGGGGGCTGTATTTTTTATGAGCATTCAGAATCTTACCAGTTATTTTTTACAATACGGTGCTTTTTTCATTTATCTGATCGTACTGTTGGAGTACCTGAACCTTCCGGGATTCCCGGCCGGCGTTATCATGCCGCTGGCAGGGATCTGGGCAGCCAGAGGGGCCATCAGTTTTCCGCTGGCGCTGCTGCTTTCCGTGGCAGCGGGACTGACGGGGAGCTGGGCACTCTATCTTCTCGGCAGATTCGGAGGAGGAAAAGTGCTGGATTTTTATTTTAAGAAATTTCCGAAACATAAGCCGGTTATTGAGGATAAGATGGAGTTCCTTCGTCAGAAAGGCTGCGTCGGCGTATTTGTGAGCAAGCTGCTTCCCATGGTCCGCACGCTCATATCGATTCCGGCAGGCATGGTGAAAATGGATTTTGTGAAATATACAGTGAGTTCCCTGTGCGGAATATTTCTCTGGAATCTGGCGTTTGTCGGGGCGGGATATTTCTTCGGGGACGCGGCAATCAATTTTCTGACATAGACAGGAGGGGAAGACAATGAGGATTGCAATGCTGACAAATAATTACAGGCCGTTCGTGGGAGGGGTGCCGATCTCCGTGGAGCGGCAGGCGCAGGAACTGGTGAAGCTGGGACATGAGGTAACTGTATTCGCGCCCATGTACGGAAAAGACGAAGCAGAACAGGCGGAAGTGAAAGCGGCTGACGATCAGGCGCCGGAGCGTGTCATACGCTACCGTACCCAGAAGAGAAAGATGGATAACGGGATGGTTTATCCGGCCCTGTATCCGTATGAGATCACAGAAGCATTCCGGAGAGAGTCATTTGACTGCATCCATGTCCATCATCCGATGTTCGTTGGCCCCGTGGCACTGGCGCTTGGGAAGAAATATGATATACCGGTGATTTATACATATCATACAAGGTATGAAGATTACCTTCATTATATCTCCTGCTTCCGGACGGATGAGGGGAGCAGTGCTCTGAAAAAGAAGCTGGTTCATAAGATCGGAGAAACCATTATTCCGTCTTATATGAAATGGTTTGGCAACCGGTGTGACCTTGTCCTTGCGCCGTCCGCGGGAATGCAGCAGGTGATCAGGGAGTATGGTGTGAAAGGTCCTTCAGCCATCTTTCCGACAGGTCTGGCGGAGGATTTCTACCGCGGTGACGCGGCTCGGTCCTCACAGATCAGGCAGCAGTACGGAAAAGGGAAGAAACATCTCCTTGTTACGGTTTCCCGGCTGGAAAAAGAGAAGAATTATCGGTTTCTGTTCAGAGGAATCGCTGAGCTCCGGCATCAGTTCGGAGATGATTTCCAGCTGATGGTTATCGGAGACGGCAGCCGGAAAGCGCAGCTGAAGAACGGTGCGTCCATACTCGGAATACAGGATCTGATTACCTTTGTGGGAAATGTTCCGAATGAAGAAGTGAAGTACTATCTGGGCGCGGCGGATCTGTTCCTTTTTGCCTCAAAATCAGAAACTCAGGGAATCGTACTGGCAGAGGCAATGGCGGCAGGAAATCCGGTAGTTGCAGTTCACGCGGTTGGTTCGGATGATATAGTGAAAGATGGATATAACGGATATCTGACAGAGGAGAATGAGGCAGCATGGGCGCTGCGCGCGGCGGAAGCGCTCAAACCGGAGATAAACCGGAAGATGAGACAGGCAGCTCTCCGGACTGCGGAAAATTACCGCGCTTCCTCACTTGCCATCTATGAAGAGATGCTCTACAATCAATGTGTGCGCAGGAAAGGAGAGACAGCATATGAGGGGACAGAATATGGAACGTTCGGGACGGAAGAAGATCGGACAGAGAATTCTGCAATGGTTATTCGATGAGTATCTGAGTCTGCTGGAACGGACGGTGACAATCCGCTGGGTGGAAGAAAACAGATACGGAGACAGCCAGATCTTCGGATTCTGGCACGAGGACAGCTTCTTTATGAATGTGGTTCTTAAAAATCTGGCGGATAAGACCACTCCTGTGGATGTGATTGTGACAGCAGATACAAGGGGCAACTACATAGAACATATGATCCGGAAAAGCGGTGGGAAAGCTCTTCGTGTTCCGGATGGATACAAGGCGTTTGCCGCGCTGAAGAACATTGTCCGGGAATCTTATGAGAAAGATCACTCCCTTGCAATGGCGCTGGACGGACCGCTGGGCCCCAGGCATGAGCCGAAGAAGCTTGCCTTCTATCTGTCGGAACACGCGGATGAGGAATTCGTTGGAATCAGCCTTTCTTACTCTTCATGCATCCGCCTGAACCGCAGATGGGACAAATATGTAATCCCGCTGCCGTTTACCACGGTCACTGTCGCTGTGAAGGATTATGGAGTGGTGAAGAAAAACCGGATACCGCCGCTTCCGGTGAACGCGGATCCTCTGGGATGCGCGGTATGCCTGAATGAAAGCGCATGAATTGCAAATCAGTATGAAGCAAAAGCAAGAGACTGAAACTGCTTGAGCCAGAAACATATAAACCGAAAATATATAGACGGGGAAAATATTTGAAAAAGGAGACAACAGGGGAGACATGGAAACGAACAATATTTTAATCGTAGAGGATGACAAAGAAATCAGGGAAGGTGTTCAGATCTATCTGCAGAGTCAGGGATACAAGGTATTCCAGGCAGCGGACGGCATTGAAGGGCTGGAGATTATCGAGAAGGAGGACATTCATCTGGCGATTGTAGATATTATGATGCCCCGGATGGATGGGATCAGAATGACAATGAAGCTCAGGGAAAAGCATGATTTCCCGGTCATTATGCTGTCGGCAAAATCAGAGGAGGTAGATAAGATTACAGGACTGAATATCGGAGCGGATGATTATGTGACCAAACCGTTTACTCCAATGGAACTGATGGCAAGGGTAAACTCTCAGCTTCGCAGATACCGGAAATTCCTTGAAAAACTTGCGCCCAAAGACAATGTGCATGTGATCGGCGGGCTGGAAATTAACGAAGAGACCGTGGAAGTGACCATGGACGGAACGCCCGTGAAACTGACGCCTATCGAATACAAGATCCTGCTTCTTCTTGCAAAAAATCCGGGCAGAGTATTCTCTTCGGAAGAGATCTATGAGAGAGTATGGCAGGAGAAAGCGATCAACACAGACACGATCATGGTGCATGTGCGGAATATCAGAGAAAAGATTGAGATTGATCCGAAGAATCCAAAATATTTAAAGGTGGTGTGGGGTGTTGGATACAAAATTGAAAAACAGCCGTAATCCGGGTTTCATTGCGGCATTCATTCTGCTTGCTTTATGTTCTGTGATAATGCTTTCAAGATATAATGCAATGGCGCTGTATCTGGACAGCATGTCAGATAACGAAGGTCAGTATCTCGAGAGCCTGAGAGGCGTGGGAAACGATCTGGCCGAAGCAAACTACCTGCTTTATAATGAGTATTCCAATGAAACAGATCGCGGTGAAGTGCTGGACGAGTATGGACAGAGACCATTTGACCTGACGAAGAGGTATATGGATTATGAGATATTTGATAATGGAGACGGCGAAGCTCTTCTGAACCGGACGAATGCGACAACACAGAATCATCTGCAAGAGGGAACAACAGATTATTATGCGTTCAGGGCAAAATATACCTTTTCCGAAAACGGATCACTTGCCGGAATTGAGGTGGACGGCACCTCGCTGCAGCCGGAGGATGAATATCTGATAGAAGCAGATCTGCTGTCAGATGCGGATGAGATCGCAGATTATTCGGGAATTGGAGAAGTGTCCCGCCCTGTTGATGTCACTATTGTCTATGCAATGACCCAGACAAATCTGGATGCCTACTGTGATATGGAGCAGCCGGTGGGAATGGAAGTGTACAATCTGGAGACCACGACTTACTATCATGATACGTGGGAAGTGATCTGTCTGGTTATCATAGCCGCGGCTCTCCTGATGCCGATCTCAAGGAAACTGGATATCAGTGAGAAGAAGATATTCAATGTGCCGTTTGAGGTTCCGTTTATCATACTCTTTTTACTGTTTATCACGGATATGAGAAGACTTCCGATACAGGTGGTCTGGCTGACGATCTCCGGTTCTCTTATTCCGGGCATGGGGCACGGGATGGAGCTGGTTGCAATGGTTTTGAATTTCCTGATGTGGGTTATTTACTTTGGAATTCTGTTCTGGGGAATGACCTGTTTCAGGGCGGTATTCAGAATGAAAGGAGCATACTGGCGGGAACGTACACTGACTGCCAGGCTATTCCGTCATTTTCGGAAAAAGAATAAAGATAAAGTCAGGGTAAAAAAACAGAGAGAAGGAATAATCAAAAAAATCAGGAAATTCGCGGCAAAACAGTACGATGAACTTCAGCATCTGGATTTTCAGGATAAGACAAACCGGACGATTCTGAAAGTGGTTCTGATTAATTTTGCGGTTCTCTTCTTTGTATGTATTCTGTGGCTTTACGGATGGATCGCGCTGGTAATTTATTCTGTACTCCTGTTTTTCTTCCTGCGTAAATATACCACTGATCTGCAGGAAAAATACAAACTGCTTTTAAAGTCAACGAATCAGCTGGCAGAAGGGCACCTGGATACGCCGATAGAAGGCGATATCGGACTGTTCAATCCGATCCAGGATGAATTGAAGAAGATTCAGAAAGGCTTTAAAAAAGCTGTTGATGAAGAGGTGAAAAACGAGAGGATGAAGACAGAGCTTGTGACCAATGTGTCCCACGACCTTCGGACTCCGCTCACTGCGATCATCACATATACAGATCTCTTGAAAAATGAGAAGGACGAGGAAAAGAGAAAAGAATATATCGATGTTCTGGAAAGAAAATCGCTGCGCCTGAAAGTGCTGATCGAAGATCTTTTTGAAATCAGCAAGGCAGCAAGCAAAAATGTAGTTATGCACTATATGAAGGTTGATATTGTAGATCTGTTAAAACAGGTTGGACTTGAAAATGACAGTAAAATCAAAGAAGCAAACCTGGATTTCCGCTGGAAGCTGCCTGAGCACAAACTGGTGATGTGGCTGGACAGCCAGAAGACGTACCGGATCTTCGAGAATCTGATCGTGAATATCACGAAATACGCAATGCCTCATACAAGAGTCTATATCGAGATGAACGACAGAGAAAACGAAGTTCATATTTCCATGAAGAATGTCTCTGCGTCAGAGCTTAATTTCAATACAGAGGAGATTACCGACCGGTTTGTGCGCGGTGATGTGTCGAGGAATACGGAAGGGTCCGGTCTTGGACTGGCGATTGCAAAGAGTTTTGTCGAACTTCAGCACGGCAGCCTGAAAATATCCACGGAGGCAGATCTGTTCAAGGCAGATATTACGCTGCCGAAGATGGAGATCCCGCCGGAAGAGGATCAGGTGAAAGAAGAAGAAAAAGAGCAGATGAAACAGATGGCTTCGTAGGAAGTTTATGTTATGATAGATGTAGAAAAATAAAAAAGGAGAAAAGAGCTTATGAAGTATGAAATCAAAGGAGGCGAGCTGCCGGTTGTTATCTGTTACCTGGAAAACGGGGAAACAATGATTACAGAGCGGGGATCCATGAGCTGGATGTCGCCGAATATGAAAATGGAGACTACTTCAAACGGAGGGATCGGGAAAGCACTCGGAAGAATGTTCGCCGGGGAGGCACTTTTCCAGAACCGCTATACAGCGGAAGATGGAAACGGCCTGATCGCGTTCGCAACCAGCTTTCCGGGAGAGATCCGCCCCTGGGAAATCGGACCGGGAAATGAAGTGATCGTACAGAAATCCGGATTTCTCGCAGCTGAATCAGGCGTGGAACTGTCCGTATTCTTCCAGAAAAAACTGGGAGTCGGTTTCTTTGGCGGTGAAGGATTTATCATGCAGAGGCTGTCCGGACATGGAATGGCTTTCCTCGAGTTTGACGGAAGCGTGGTAGAGTACAACCTGCAGCCGGGGCAGCAGATTGTCGTGGATACAGGATATCTGGCGGCAATGGACGCAACCTGCAGGATGGAGATTAAATCAGTTCCCGGATTGAAAAATATGGTATTCGGCGGCGAGGGGATCTTTAATACCGTGATTACCGGACCGGGACGCGTGTGGCTGCAGACAATGCCGATATCAAATGTGGCTGCGGCGATTGCAAGACTGCTTCCGCCGAGCAGTTAAGAAAGAGATCTGAGCTTGTCAAGCAGAAAACTCAGGCAGAACAAGTCCGAAATCCGCGGGAGATAACTCTTTAAAAACGTATTCTGCGGGAAGGGGATACCGGATTCGGTTCCGCTACGGGAACTAAGAAAAACTAAATGAGCGGGAAACCTGCTAAAGACAGGATTGAAAATGGAACAACTCACTTCGTTCAGACAATTTCCATTTTCAATCCAACGCAGTTTTCCCGCTCATTAACTTTTTCAGATTTCCCCCGCTATATATTTGCATGCCGCCA
>DXGZ01000096.1 GCA_019113645.1 Candidatus Mediterraneibacter vanvlietii
CAGGCAACGACTGCATCATAGCTTTCGTCGTCCAGTCCGTAATTGGTGTACAGCCCGTAACAGACGGCGTCCGGGTATAAGAGTTATCTGAACGCAGGAAAAGAGCCGCCCATTTTCTATTACCGGGATAAAGACCAGAAAGAAATAGACCTGTTGCTTTATCAGAATGGTGTGCTTTCTCCGATAGAGATCAAAAAATCGGCGTCGCCGGGCAAGACCGCCATTAAAAACTTCAAGGTATTGGAACCCGTTACCAGGGAATCAGTTTTCGGAGGTTCAGAGTCTTTGAAGGTCGAGATTGGAACCGGAAGCGTGGTCTGTATGGCAAACGATCTGTTGCCTGTGGACGACAAGAACTGGTACGTACCAGTTTGGCTCATTTAATCAGTATTTTGCAGAATGAACGAGGACTGAACACCCCCAGGTATCATCAAGTATCCGTTCTGGCAGGTGACATACCGGAATCCGGAGGCAACATATGCGTGCATCAATTACGGGGATGCCATTATGATTTTCTGCTTGACCCGGAGTGTCTTGAAAAATAAAGAAGTAAGCCGAAATGCCGAAAAAATAATTGACAGATTACCGAAAAAGGAGCGTAAAAATATGCATGATATCTGGAATCCGTGGCACGGCTGCAGGAAGTGCTCGGAGGGCTGTGAAAACTGTTATATGTATTTTCTTGACCGGATGCGGGAGCAGGACGGAAGCCGGATCTACCGGACGAAGAACGGCTTCCGCTATCCGCTGTCTAAGGATCGGCAGGGGAAGTACAAAGTAAAGAGCGGAGAGATGATCCGGGTCTGCATGACTTCGGATTTTTTCCTTGAAGAGGCGGATGAATGGCGGGATGATGCGTGGTCTGTCATGCGGGAGAGGAAGGATGTCAAGTTCTTCCTATTGACGAAGCGGCCTGAGCGCGTTTCTTCCTGTCTGCCCTATGACTGGGGAGATGGATGGGAGAATGTCTTTTTTAATGTGACCTGCGAGAACCAGAGGCGGGCGGACGAGAGAATCCCGATCCTGTTTGAGCTGCCTTTTAAGCACAAGGGAATTATGACCGCCCCTTTGATCGGTCCGGTAGATATTGAAAAATATCTGGCGGCAGGGCAGATTGAACAGGTGATATGCGGCGGGGAAAACTATGACGGTTCCCGTCTCTGCCGCTATGAGTGGGTGAAGCTTTTAAGTGACCAGTGCAGAAAATATGGCGTTACTTTTAACTTTATCGAGACAGGCACCTGTTTCGCGGTCGGGGAAAAGGTATACCGTATTCCGGATAAGCGGACACAGTCGCAGCAGGCATTCCGGTCCGGGCTGAATTATAAAGGGAAAGAGATCCGTTTCCACCTGACGGATGAATGGGGATATGACATTCCGGAGGGAGAACTCTATGTTCCCCATTATCATCCGGTCACATGTGTGGAATGTTCCAACCGTCTGACGTGCAACGGATGCTCAGACTGTGGAAAGTGTTCCTAGTGCATTAGCCGCAGTAAGCACGTTAGTGCGCCTTTGCAAGCAGTACGGAGCAAGCTGCAGCGATTACAGTTATATAAGTTATTACGAGGGAAGGATGGCTATGCAGTCAAGATCTAAAATGTTAAAAAAAGCTTTCACCACGGCATTCCCCTATACGATACCGATATTTGCCGGATTCTGGTTTCTGGGTATTACATATGGGATATACATGAATGTGTCAGGATTCAGTTTCTGGTATCCGATGCTCATGAGTGTGACGATATTTGCCGGCTCGATCGAATTTGTGACCGTGAATATGCTCCTTGGGGCGTTTAATCCGCTGCAGGCGTTTGTCATGACGCTGATGATCAATGCGAGACACCTGTTCTACGGGATTTCCATGCTGGACAAGTTCCGGGGAGTGGGCAGAAAGAAGTTTTATCTTATATTCGGGATGTGTGATGAGACGTTTTCTATCAATTATACGGCGGACATCCCGGAAGATGTGGACCGCGGATGGTTTATGTTTTTTGTGACTCTGCTGAATCATTTTTACTGGTTCTCAGGGGCAACGCTTGGCGGTATCTTCGGATCGCTGATCAACTTTAATACAGAAGGTCTCGAGTTTGTCATGACGGCGATGTTCGTTGTGATCTTTCTGGAGCAGTGGCTTAAAGAAAAAGACCACATGAGTTCTCTCATCGGACTGGGGATTTCGATCCTCTGCCTGATCGCATTCGGAGCGGACAACTTTATTATCCCGGCAATGCTGGCGATCCTCGGAGTGCTGACGCTTATGCGGCGACCGCTTGAGAATACCGGGACCGGAGAGGACGAGGTGCAGGAGGATGCGAGCGAAAGTAAAAAGACAGAAAGAGCCTCAATTGGGACGGGCAATATAGAGAAGGGAGGAGAAGTACAATGACACTGACACAACAGATCATCACAGTTGCAATGGTTGTCCTGGGAACGGCGGTCACCCGTTTCCTCCCATTCCTTATCTTCCCGGCAGGAAAGCCGACGCCGAAATATGTACAGTATCTGGGAAAGGTGCTTCCGGCGGCAGTATTCGGACTGCTCGTCGTTTACAGCCTGAAAGACGTGAGTATCCTCACCGGAAGCCACGGTATCCCAGAGTTGATCTCGATATTACTGGTAATCATACTGCATGTGTGGAAGCGGCAGATGCTTCTCTCCATTGCCGGGGGTACGGTGTGCTATATGCTGCTGGTGCAGCTGGTTTTCTGATTCGCCGCAGGCTGTAAATTTATAAAACAGAAACGATTCATAAACAATAGAGCAACAGACTTCGTTTATTATACTTGTCAGATGAAAACAAAAACGAGATAAGAAAGCGAGGTCTTTTTCAATGGGAAAAGCATTTATCTGGTAACAGGTGCGGCAGCCAGTCCAAAGCGTTGGCGATCCAGGCAGTACTTGACGCATGTAAGGAAAGAGACTTAAAAGCATGCGTGGTACATCCGAGCGGGCGATGAAAGAGAAAGATAACGCGGATGGGAGAGTGACTGTGCCGATTTCGGATGAGGCGGCACATATTACGTATTATCTGGCATGTCTGAAAGGAGAGGAGAGATATTACGGAATACAGTCATTGCTTTTGCGACAAATTTCACGTTGAATTTTACAGCATGATTGTATATAATATAGACAGTATAAAGGACATAAAAATGTGAAAGGACAGTGGGGCTATGGCAACTATTTTACCGGTATCTGATTTAAGAAATTATACGGATGTATTAAAAAACTGTCATCAGGGAGAGCCTGTATTTTTAACAAAAAATGGAAGAGGCCGGTTTGTTGTCCTTGATATCGAAGATTATGAACGCGACCGGGCAGAAAGAAAACTTCTTGTGAAGCTTCAGGAAGCGGAAGAAGCAGTTAAAGATGGTAAAGGCTGGCTTGATTTGGATGAATTGAAAGCTCTCATGGAGAAATAAGATGTTGAAGTTACGAATTAATCCTGTTGTTGCGGATGATCTAAAGAGTATTCGGGATTATATCGCAGAAGATAATGAAGAGTATGCATTAAAGACAATTAAGGAAATTTACGAAAAATTTCAGAATATCCAGTTATTTCCCGAGATAGGTTCGGATCTTTCAAAGAGGGTAAGCTTCCGAACTGATTATAAATATGCAGTCTGGGAGGACTACGTAATTATATATAAGATAAGTAATGAATTTGTTGAGATTTACCGTGTGATTAATCGATATCAGGATATTACAAGACTTTTTGACTAATACATAGGGCGGCAGCACATTCCGTGATAAATCTACGGAATGTGCTGCCGCCCTTTTGAGGTTATGGAAATAACATCCTTAAAAGATGAAGATCTGATCCGTATGAATGTGGGAACCTTTACTCCGTCAAACGAAGCTGCCAGTGTGATCGGAAATGCGTCGATATCCATGGCAGGAGCGGCTGGCGAGACTGCAAAAGCAGAAGGGATACCTGCTATTGTTATGGCGGACGGTCCGGCAGGGCTTCGGCTCAGCCAGAAATATTTCAAGGATGAGACAGGTGTACATGGTTTTGGAAGTTCTATGCCGGAGTCCATGGTAAAGCTGCTCACAGAAGAGGAAGCAGCGTATATGGACAGTGTGCAGCCAAAACCAAAAGAAGGAACGGAAATCCTGGAACAGTACGCAACGGCTATCCCGATTGGAACAGCTATCGCGCAAAGCTGGAACCTGAAACTGGCAGAATGCTGTGGAGATATTGTGGCAAGCGAAATGGAGCGGTTCGGTATCCATCTGTGGCTCGCACCGGCTCTTAATATCCAGCGTTCGATCCGCTGCGGAAGAAATTTTGAATATTTTTCGGAGGATCCTCTGATCAGCGGAATGTTTGCAGCGGCTATCACAAAAGGCGTCCAGAAACATCCGGGATGCGGCGTCACCATCAAACATTTTGCAGCTAATAATCAGGAGACAAACCGGTCTGACAATAACAGCATAGTCAGTGAGCGTGCAATGCGGGAGATATACCTGAAAGGATTTGAAATCTGTATTCGCATGGCGCAGCCAAAAGCATTGATGACATCCTATAATCTGCTAAATGGAATACATACTAGATAATTGCGAAACTCGCGAAGCTTGGTCGTAATCTTGAACCAAAGCAAAGAAGACTTCGTGTAGAGCATGAATTCTGGAATGAAAAGTGGATAATCGGACATTTTAGGCGCACTTTAATAAGCTATTGGCTTTATGAAAGTGGTAAGTCCTATGCTATGAGTGGTTTTAAGCTTCGAATGTATTCATGATGTTTGATTTTATCGGCGAGAACAACAGTAATGAGCTGTGTGATACCCGCAAGGATCAGATCAGCATGCAGCGTCTTCTCATTTTGTGTTCGGCGGCCTGCAAGACAGAGATTATCTTTGATGTGGTTGATATCTCTTTCGACAACAGTCCTTGTTTTATAGGTGTTATCCCATTCTTCGGTTCCGCGGATCGTTCCGGGATAAGCGCGCAGATCCTTGTTGCGAAAACCCTTGTACCACTTCAAGATGCGGTCGTATGGTTTATGTCTATCCGGAGGATAAAAACCGGGGAGGGACAGGATAAAGCTGTTTCACGGAAAGATACAGACTGTTTCAAAGCTGAGGATAAATCCGTACTGTCAGATCTGTCTGTGGAGGAACTTGCAGCTCTCTGCGGAGGATATGGTCCGGGAACACCCTTTGCCGCTGTGGGAGACAGGAGCGATCCGTCTACGATTTTTGATGATAAGGGGAATCCGCTGACGACAAACAGTCATCCGGCAGGCTATCCCGGATATGTCTCTCCTGCAATTGAAAAAAAGAACATTCGGTCAGTATTTTATAAAGACGGACCTGCCGGAATCGGCGGCATTGCCTGGACCACAGAGATGCTGCTTGCCTGTTCTTTTGACCGAGAGCTGTGGCAGGAGTTCGGAGATGCCGTGGGTGCAGAATGTGAAGAGCAGCAGGTGGACGTCTGGCTCGCACCGGCGGTAAATCTCCACAGAAATCCCCTGTGCGGCAGAAACTTTGAATATTTCTCCGAAGATCCGTATCTGACAGGAGTCTGTGCCTGCGAGATCACGAAAGGAGTGCAGACAGGACGAAATGTAATCGTTTGCCCGAAACATTTCGCTGTGAACGAACAGGAGACTTTCCGCCGGGGAAATACAGGGAAGAATGTAGATGCTGTTGACTCGATCCTGACAGAGCGCGCAGCCCGGGAGCTGTATCTGAAACCTTTTGAAATGTTAGTAAGAGAGGCGCATATTGCGTGTATCATGACATCATTTAATAAGATCAATGGAAAATTCGCCGCAGGAAATCAGGATCTGTGCACACATATCCTCCGTGAAGAATGGGGATTTGACGGAGCGGTAGTGACGGACTGGGGCGATATGGATATCGTTGTGGATGGAGCAGACGCTGTGGCTGCGGGAAATGATGTCGTTATGCCGGGAGGACCGCCGGTGATCCGACAGATTTTAAAAGGATATCAGGAAGGCAGAGTGACAAGAGCGGATATGGAGCTGGCAGTTTCGCATCTGTTGGCAATGGTCAGGAAAACAAGGAGAACTGGGAGCAGATAGTCTTTGAAAATACGGCAGCCTCCATGAACAGGAATCCGGAAGACCCTGCTATGGTTGAGGCTGCCATGAAGTGGAAAAAGGAGAAAAATGCACAGTGTCCGGGAATTTTATAGTTTCCCATTATGTCCCTCTGCTTCTGATTTCCCCAGGATATAGAGAAAAGCTATGGCAGGAACGCGCAGAATGGGAACGATTGTTTCATGCCTGGTAATGCCGAAATCGTCCAGGCGTTTTGTGATTATAAAAGCATCTGTTACTTTCGATTTTTCATCCCTGCACAGCTCGATAATGGCATCTGTCGCCGCAACGCGGGAATGATTCCGGTATTTCACCTCGCACAGGATCTTCTGACGGGGAAGCTCTGCCACAACGTCAACTTCCTTCTGATTGTCCTTTGCCTTTCTGAAATAGCCAAGTCTCGCCGGACTGCCCTGATAGAAGGAAACCATATGCTTGTAGACGGTTGTTTCCACCATTGCGCCGAGTTCCTTTTCGTCTGAAAGTACATCATCGATCATCAGCACCGCATTGCGGATCGCTGCATCGGCAACAAAGATTTTCGGTTTTCCCTTTAGAGAGCCTTTGCGTCCGACATCCATTGGTTTTGCCAGATAAATGAGATTGGACATTTCCAGCGCCTTAATATAATTGTCAATCGTTGTGATCGAGGTATTCTCCAATTCCTTTGCCGCAGTCGTTGCATTAAAAATTTCCGTTGAATTCATACATAAGTAGAGAAACAGCTTTTCCATAAGCAGTGGACTTCGGATATTAAAAAGCGACAGCACATCACGCTTGATAACCTTGTCCACCACGTCCTCCCGCAGCATTCTTTGGGCATAGGCGTCATCATCCGATAATACAAGCTCTGGAAAACCTCCGGTCATAAGATATCGGTTAAAATGATTTTGCAGCGGGGTAAATTTATCCATCAGATCACCAAGTTCCGCCAGATCCATACTTTCAAGCTCCGATAAACGTAAATTTTCCGGCAGGAGAGGCAGATCCAGTTCAAGCAGCCTGCAATATTCGTAAAAGGACATAGTAGGTATTTTGAGAACGCTCCATCGGCCTGTACCGCTGTCTGTGGAGCCCTTTTCCAGGACAGGGCTGGCAGATCTGGTGGCGATCAGCCGGATATCTTTTCTGCTGTCGTAGATTACCTTCATCCAGAGTTCCCAGTTTTCGGTGTACTGCACTTCATCAAAAAGGATATACCTAATGCCTTCAATAGGGTACATCGTTTCATAGATAGACAGTACATTTTCCACATTGACAAGTTTCAGGATCGGATTATCGAAGGTGGCATATAAAATATTTTTGGGATTGACGCCCTCATCGATCAGATGCTCGATAATCTGATACAGGATGGTCGTCTTACCCACGCGTCTCATGCCGGATAAAACGGCAAACCTTCGAATGCTCGTATGCATGAGTATCTTCAAAGCTTCGTAATAAGCCAGCCTCTTCTGCGGTTTGCTTTCCTCCTTGATGGCAGAAGGTGTGCGCCACCACGGATTATACTGCCGCAATACTTTCATAACTTGTTCATCATTTACGATTGCCATAATACACCTCCATAATAGTATTATTCCAACGGAGTTCAACTATTATACTATTTGTTTTCCGCAACTATTTACAAAGTATATTATAATAATAGTCAATTTGGATTGCAAGCTGTTTTAGTAATGCGATCATCTGCATGTGTAACAAGGAATCTCATATTTTTTCCGCCAGCTTCTTGTCCAGATCATAGAGTATCTCCACCATCTGTGCGGGTGTTTCTTTATACCCGCGCAGAATCCACGCATTGATGATGCCATAAAGAGCATAGGCAGTTCCGTATTGTCTATAATAGGCAGGTATATCTTTCTCCTGTTTGTCAGGAGCTAATACTTTCAAATAAACATCCAGGATAACTTTCTGATGTCCGGTCTCATATGTGCTGTCAATATAATGGGTTAAGACGGTATATAATAAGGAGATAGTTAGTGGAAAAAATGGGGGTGCTACAAATGCTTCAAACGATGTTATTTATTTGTATGGGGTATTTATCCGGAAGTGTATTATATGCTTTGATTATAATCCCGGAACGGCGAACGCCTTTATGTACGGTGGATTCTGGTGCGGTTTATTTACGCTGCTGTTCGATCTGCTCAAAGGATTCATCCCGGTATATCAGTTTATGCATTATGGAAATGCAGTTAAAGTTGACCCTTTTATGGCGGCTCTCGTTATAGCCGCGCCGGTCATCGGGCAATGCTGCTCAATCCCTACACGCTGTACAGCGAGGGACTGGCAGAAAAGATCAACAACTTCTATATAAAGCCGGTTCAAAAAGCGCCGACTGCATTTGGAGCGGTCTACAGTGCAGGACAGTTATACAGACGTCTGCCTGTTCACTCTCCCGTGTATTATCGCAATGGTAAAGAACCAAAGGAAGACCGGTCACCCTTGTGATCGATATTATGCTGACAGACGAGAATAGTCTGTATTTTATCACGGCAAAAGGCAAGGCGTTTTATGCCCAGCTCATGGAGAATCCGTACATGGCGGAGATCTATCCACAGGAAGAGAGCCGGACAGCGCTGGAGGTCTTTCGTGTGTCAGAGGGAACGGGGGGAGTTCTTCGACTTATCCGTTAAGCCGATTTTCAGAGACACCTTTGTGTTGGGCGGCCATGATCCGGAAGCTCCGGGTGTGGCGGAGATGCTGCTGGCAAATTATAAAATACATGACTGAGTTATCGGTCCTCCCTTATATTCTGATGATATGGATGATATGAACAAAGATACAGCCCCGCCGGGTCAATGGCGGGGCTGTATCTTTGCCGGAATCGAAAATTATTTTTCCTGCTCGAGCAGCTCCCTTATCTGATCTGCCGGGAGATTGCAGCTGGCTGCTATTTCCTCTGTAGTTTTACCCTCCCGAAAGAGCCTGAAAATCGTCTCCGCAAGCTTCAGTCCGGAAGCCTGACCTTCTTTTAGTCCGGAAGCTCGCCCTTCCTTCAATCCGGAAGCTCTGCCTTCTGCATTGCCTTTTGGGGCAGAATTTGACTGTACAATACCTATACAAGCGACATAAACCACTCAACAGTCGCCGGATCATAGTGTGAGAAGAACAGGCTGTTTCCTGTATCCAGCGCCTCGATCTCTTTCATCTCCTCACCGGTCAGGGAGAAGTCAAAGATATTAAAGTTTTCTTCCATGCGGTTCTTGTGTGTAGACTTCGGGATCAGCACTACATCGCTCTGAAGAAGGAAACGAAGCGCTGTCTGAGCTACGGATTTGCCGTATTTTTCACCGATCTTTTTCAGTACCGGATTGTTGAAATAGTCGTTCTTGCCTTCTGCAAAAGGCCCCCATGACATGATCTGGGTTCCATTCTTTTTCATGTATTCTTTTGCGACTTTCTGCTGCTGGAACACATGAGTCTCCACCTGATTTACAGCCGGTTTGATCCGGGAGAAATGGAAGAGATCCAGATAACGGTCCGGATAGAAGTTGGATACACCGATGGCACGTACTTTGCCCTCATCGTAAGCCTCTTCCATTGCACGGTAAGTTCCGTAGTAATCGCCAAATGGCTGATGGATCAGGAGCAGATCGATATAACCTGTCTGCAGCTTTTTCAGAGACTCTTCGATAGAAGCTTTCGCTTTTTCGTATCCTGCGTTTGTGATCCATACTTTTGTCGTGATGAAAAACTCTTCTCTCGGAAGTCCGCTCTTTTTCAGGGCGTTTCCGACCCCTTCTTCGTTGCCGTACGCCTGAGCGGTATCAATGCTGCGGTAGCCTGTCTCAATTGCTTCCAGCACGCAGCGCTCTGTCTCTTCCGGCGGAGTCTGATATACTCCGTATCCTAATTTCGGCATCTTGACGCCATTGTTTAATGTAACATATTCCATGATAAATTCCTCCGTTCTTTTGAATATTGATTTCCTGTTTCCAATTACAAGTTTACATCCGAAGAGAAAAAAAGTACAATAAGAATACAGGAATTCAGATTCCTGAAAATGAATAGTGAAAGGAAAGAAGAAAATGTTGAATCTGCTGGAGCTGGAGCAGCTTGCTGCATTTGCAGAATACGGGACACTATCGAAAGCCGCTGAAAAACTGAATATTTCACAGCCTACGATCACAAGGACGATGCAGCATCTTGAAGATGAATTCGGAGTGCCGTTGTTTGAACGAAGTAAGAATCACATTGCACTGAATGAAACGGGAAGACGGGCTGTCGATTATGCCGCCCAACTTTTAAAGGACGCAGAAAAAGCAGTGGAATACGTCCGGGCGTTTGACCGGAGCCTGCATACGATCACAGTCAGCTCCTGTGCGCCCGCCCCACTGTGGAGGCTGCTTCCGGTACTGTCGGATGCATTTCCGGATATGACACTATCCTCCTCTATTAAAAGTAACGCATCGGTACTGGAAGATGTGAGATCCGGCCGCTGCCTTCTGGCGGTATTGCCGGGGATGCCGGAAGAGGGGAGCATTCCAGAAACATATTGCTGCCGGCCCTTTATGAAAGAAAATCTGGCGGTGTGCGTGCCTCCTGACCATATGCTTGCCGGGTATAAAGAGGTGTCTTTTGAAGTGCTAAACGGATATAATTTCCTGCTGGGTACAAGGCTCGGGTTCTGGGACGACATGTGCCGGGAAAAAATGCCGGCTTCAAGGTTTCTGGTACAGACGGATCAGTTTACAATGGAGGAACTGATCAGGGAATCTTCCCTGCCCTGCTTTGTGACAGACGTTGCTGAGTATGGCGGAGAAATATACGGAGACAGAATTGTCATACCCATCTCAGACCAGGAGGCGAAGATAACATTTCATATAGTATATGACGGGACAGATAAAAAATATGCCCCGGCGTTTGCACAACTTTTTGATTCCTGACCATGGCAGATGCCGCTTTTAATATTTCAGAAACGAAACGGAAACGCCTTGTCAATAAAACCGGGTTATCTTTATATCATCGAACGGAAATAAAGACCATATAAAGAAAGAAGGAGCAAGGTAAATGGCAAAATCAAAGCTTGTAAAAGCAAATCAGAAAATCGCCGATGCAGTGGCCGGCGGTTACAAGAAAATTGAGAGAGGTGTAGTCGGTGGATATAAAAAGATTGAAAATGGCGCGGTAGACGGATTTACAAAAATTTCCGATTCCTTTGTAGACCGGTTCCTGACAAAAGACGGGGAAACCGTTGAGGAAGCAAAAGCGAGACTGGAAGCAGAGCAGAAAGAGAAGTAAAGAAAATGGCAAAGACGGGGGGATTGAAATAATACGGATAGGGACAGGGCAAAACACGATTGGGGACGTAGTAAAACCGCATTTTACTACGTCCCCAATAATTAACATTGCTCAGCTATTGTATACAGCAGTTTCTCCGTATCCTCCCAGCCAAGACACGGGTCGGTGATGGATTTTCCGTATACATGGTCAGTTCCGATCTGCTGGCATCCTTCCACGAGGTAGCTCTCGATCATGACGCCCTTGACGAGCCTCCGGATATCATCATCGATCCGGCGGCTGTGCAGGATCTCTTTTACGATGCGGATCTGCTGCTTATATTTCTTGCCGGAGTTGGAATGATTAGCATCAATGAGGACGGCCGGGTTTTCCAGATTCCTTTCCTCGTACTTTTCAAGAAGAAGCTGGATATCTTCATAGTGGTAGTTGGGGATCGTGTTTCCGTGCTTGTTTACGGCTCCTCTGAGGATCGTGTGGGTGAGCGGATTCCCTTCTGTCCGTACTTCCCAGCCTCTGGAGATAAAATCATGTCCTCCCTGTGCTGCAACGACAGAGTTGAGCATGACAGAGAAGTCTCCGCTGGTGGGATTCTTCATGCCTACAGGGATGTCCAGCCCGCTGACCATAAGGCGGTGCTCCTGATTCTCTACGGAGCGGGCTCCGATGGCTACATAGGAGAGAATATCGGAGAGATAGTGCCAGTTGTCCGGGTAGAGCATCTCATCCGCGGCAGTAAGTCCGGTTTCTGAGATGGAGCGGATATGCATATGGCGGATAGCAAGGATTCCTGCAAGTATATCCGGTTTTGCCTCGGGGTCCGGCTGATGGAGCATCCCCTTGTATCCCTCGCCCGTAGTACGGGGCTTATTTGTATAGATGCGGGGCACAAGTACAAGACGGTCCGAAACCTTTTCCTGTACCTTTGCCAGACGGTTTGTATATTCGCATACGGAGTCTTCATTGTCGGCCGAGCAGGGTCCCACGATCACGAGAAATTTATCGGATTCGCCTGTGATCACGTCACGTATAAGCTTGTCGCGCCCGGCTTTTATTTTTTTTATTTCTTCGGACAGGGGCTCCAGCGCTTTGACCTCGTCCGGAGAAGGCAGTTGTCTGATAAATGTAAAACTCATTGTATTTTCCCTCTGTGATTTTTATTTTAGTTCGTCGGCGGATCGGCTGATTCCACCGGATATTCTACCGGATGTAACAGTTCAGCCGCGCCATTCGTAAAACCGCACTTCGTGCTTATTGCGGCTGACGCCACTGTTTTACTCATTGACAGGCAATCAACTCATCTGATTCCAACGGACAAATTATAATACAGAGAAGGGAAATTGTCGATACTTCCGCATAAAAAGTCTTGACAGATGAGAAAAAAACGTTTATATTATCACCCATAGCAAGGGCGCTTGATCATTTGGTCAGGTGTCCTTTTTACATATATGAATACAGGACCGTCCTCAGGCGGTCGGGAGACAAAGGCGTTTCTTCTGTTATATAGTGCAGAGGAAGGCTTTTTTTGTTTAATAGGAAACTTCGTTCCCTATCAAACAAAAACGCTCCGCGGGATGCGCACTCGCGCGAAGTGGATATTTGTCGCTAAAGCGACCGCGCTCGGCGCGAGAGTTCCGCAAGCGGAACTCTTTGCTCTTTCCGCGGGCAGCGGACCGGGCGGAGATTTGATTTATGTCAGGAGGAAACACAGCATGAAAGAACTGGTAGAACACACAGAAGGGATCAACCGGCTGATGGCGCGGTACGGCGTCAAATTCGGGATTTATAAAGGCGGTGAATTCCACGAGCAGCTCTTTCCGTTCGATGCGATCCCAAGGGTCATCACCCATGATGATTTTCAGCAGCTTGAAAAAGGTCTGATCCAGCGGGTAAATGCGCTGAATCTGTTCCTGAATGATATATACAGTGAGAAGAAAATCATAAAAGACGGCGTCATACCGGAAGAATTTGTATTTATTTCCTCCGGTTATCTGCCGCAGTGTGAGGGCATCATGCCGACGAAAAACATATACAGCCACATATCAGGCATCGATCTGGTGCTTGGAAAAGACGGAGAATGGTACATACTAGAGGACAACTTACGGATTCCTTCCGGCGCGTCTTATCCCATGATTGCCAGAGAGATATGCAGAAGAGTATCGCCCGCAACATTCAGCAACAACTCTGTTGTAGATAACAGGAACTATGCAGCAATGCTGCGGCAGACCATGGACTGGGTGAATACCGGCGGGATTCCGGTCATCATGACGCCGGGGCGCTACAATGCGGCATACTTTGAGCACTCTTATCTGGCGGAGAGAACGGGCAGCGAGCTTGCCACCTGCACGGATCTGTTTGTGGAAGACAATTTCTTATATTACAGGGATTACCGGGAAAAGAAGCAGAAAGTGGGCGTGATCTACCGGAGGATCTCGGACGAATATCTGGACCCCATGACATTTAATCCGGAATCGCTGATCGGCATTCCGAATATTATGGACGTGTACCGCAGCGGAAATGTGGCTATCGTGAACGCTCCGGGAAACGGAGTAGCTGACGACAAGGGCATCTATTATTTCGTCCCCAAAATGATCCGCTATTATCTGGATCAGGAGCCGATCCTTAAAAATGCCCCGACTTATCTGCCATTCTACGATGAGGACAGAAAATATGTGCTCGACAATCTGGAGAAGCTGGTCATCAAGGATGTGGCGGAAGCCGGGGGCTACGGCGTGATCTTCGGAAATGAGCTGAGCAGTGAGAAGCTCTCGGAGATGAAGAAGCTGATCGAGAAAGAATCCAGACGTTTTATTGCCCAGGAAGTCGTTGATTTTCAGGATATGGAGGTCATGGAGGGGGAGGACAGAGTGCTCAGGAAAGCAGATCTCCGGGCATTTGTCCTGTCTGGCGAGACTACGCAGGTATGGCCCGGCGGTCTTACCAGATTTTCGAGGAATGCGGATTCATTTGTGGTGAATTCATCACAGGGAGGAGGATTTAAAGACACATGGGTATTATCTCAATGGAAAAAGTAGATCATCTGTACTGGCTCGGACGCTATACAGAGAGAGTTTATACAACGCTGCGGGTGTTCTTTCATATCTATGACAAAATGATCGAACAGCCGGAAGGGATTTATGCGAAATACTGCGAAAGGCTGAATATCCCGAATATCTATACATCTAACCGGCAGTTTGCCATGTCATATCTTTTCGGCGAAAACAATCCGGATTCCCTGCGCTCTAATATGGAGCGTGCCTATGATAATGCAGTGGTACTCAGAGACGAACTGAGCACTACGGTGCTTTCCTATGTACAGCTTGCATTGGACGCTTTTGAGGCTTGCAGGAAAACGACGGCCCCACTTCTCGAACTGCAGCAGGTGATCGATGATCTGCTTGCTTTCTGGGGAGGTGCAGATGATTATGTGGAACAGGAGGACTGCCGCAATATCCTGAAATGCGGGAAATATGTAGAGCGGCTTGACCTCTGTATGCGGCTTGATTATCATACGGAAAACCTGGAAAAAGAGTACAGAAAACTGTGTAACAGGCTCGGAAAAACAAATCTGGTTTACCATGAGGCAAGTCTGAACCGTCTGGAAGAGATCATACTGCGGGAGGAGCATCCGGAGCAGTACTACAGGGAAGCGCTGGGGTGCCTGGGCGCTCTGCTGGCATAGGTGGCCGATTTACAGCTGGCCAATTTAGAGGCTTGATTATGAGAAAATTAAAATTTAAGTACAGTATGGAACTGAAATTTTCATCTCCGGTGAGCAGACATTATTTTGCACTGCGCTGCGTCCCCGGGGATTCTTTGCGGCAGAAGATCACGGTGGCCGAATGCCGTGTGAGTCCTGCCGATTACACAAGTGCAGATAAAGACGGATTCGGGAACCTGAAGATCAGCGGCAGCTGCCGGAGATTACATGATATGTTCAGCTATTATGTCGCGGGTACAGCCGTTGTGCAGGGAATGACCGTGCAGAAATGTCCTCTTCATCCCATGTACCGGTATCCGTCAAAGTATACTGAACCCGGACCGGGAATCACTGCATTTGCAGAGAAAGTGTCACAGAAGTGTAAAAGACAGGGGACAGAGACAGCTATGGAGAGAGCAGTGTGCGCCATGCATGATCTGTATACCCGTTTTCAATATATCCCTGGCGTGACGGATATCGGGACAACTGCAGAACAGGCGCTCATGCAGGGAAAGGGCGTATGTCAGGACTATGCCCATATCATGATCGCAGTGATGCGTCAAATGGGAATCCCGGCAAGGTATGTAAACGGTCTGATGATCGGGGAGGGAGCCACCCATGCGTGGGTGGAAATTTATACGGACGGCGGCTGGTACGGTCTGGACCCGACAAATGACCTGCATATCGATGATTACTATATCAAGCTCGCTCACGGGCGGGATTACGCGGACTGCGTGGTAGACAAAGGAATCTTTCTGGGAAATGCATCTCAGGAACAGAAAATATATGTGAATGTGGAGGAAATCAGTGATGGTAGAGACAGTAGTGTCAATGGAACTGCCGGTGGACGAGAAGCTGACGATCCGGAAAAACCGGATCATGCCGACACATCCCACAGGGGATGAAAAGAGGATCGCGATCGTGACGGGGACTCACGGAGATGAGCTGGAAGGCCAGTTCGTGTGTTATGAGCTGCTCAGAAGGCTGAAGGCGGAGCCGGGATATCTGAAAGGAATTGTGGACGTCTATCCGGCGCTTAATCCTCTGGGGATCGATTCGATCACAAGGGGAATTCCCATGTTTGATCTGGATATGAACCGGATTTTCCCGGGCAATGAGGAAGGCCCCATGATGGAGTCTGTCGTGTACGGGCTCATGGAAGACCTGAAAGGCGCAGATCTGTGCGTGGATATCCATGCCAGCAATATTTTTCTGATGGAGCTGCCTCAGGTGCGGATCAATGAGCTCACGGCGGAAACCCTTGTCCCCCTTGCAAAGAAGATCAATGTGGACTTTGTCTGGGTTCATGCATCGGCCACAGTTCTTGAGTCCACTCTTGCTTACAGTCTGAACAGTATCGGAACCCCCACACTGGTCGTTGAGATGGGTGTAGGTATGCGGATCACAAAAGAATACGGATATCAGCTCGTGGAAGGAATCCTGAATGTGATGAAGGAACTGGGTGTCTGGGAAGGCGATGTGGGAGAAGTGCGGACTCCCATCGTATCTACGGACCGGGAGGTGGGATACCTGAACGCGGACAGTGCAGGGATCTATGTGCCCCATGTAAAGATCGGCGAACAGGTAGAAGAGGGAACGCTTCTTGGAGAGATCTTAAATCCTCTGACCGGGGACGTGGAGCAGTCGGTGACAGCGCCGATCTCAGGACTGGTATTTACAAGGCGAGAGTATCCGGTTGTCTACAGCGGCTCACTGCTGGGAAGAATACTGGGAAGCAGCGACAAAGAAAAGGAGGCGGATGACAATGCGGAAGACGGAAATATATAAGCTGGGATCACCGTACCGGGAGGATCTCACCATCAGCGGCTACACTTTCGGACATGGGCGCAAATCAGCGTGTATCGTGGGAAGCATCCGGGGAAATGAAATACAGCAGCTCTACGTCTGCTCCCAGATCGTAAGGAAGCTGGAAGAGCTTGAGGCGTCCCACGCCATCGCCTCCGGCAAGGAGATCCTTGTGGTGCCTTCTGTCAATCATCATGCCATGAACATAGGCAAGCGGTTCTGGCCGGTGGACAATACGGATATCAACCGGATGTTCCCGGGATACGATCAGGGAGAGACGACGCAGAGGATTGCGGACGGCGTATTCCGGACGGTAAAAGATTATGACTACGGCATACAGTTTGCAAGCTTTTACATGCCGGGAGACTTTATCCCACACGTCCGTATGATGGACACGGGCAGGCAGAACACCAGCCTTGCCGGGCTGTTCGGACTTCCCTATGTAGTGGTGAGAAAGCCAAAGCCTATAGATACGACCACATTGAACTATAACTGGCAGATCTGGGATACCAACGCATTCTCCCTGTATACGATGGAGACAGACTTTATCGATGAAGCATCTGCCCAGCAGGCAGTATCCGCAGTGCTGCGTTTCCTGACCAGAATGGGTATTCTGAAATACAACAGCCATAACGGATACATCTCTACGGTGATCGGCGAGGAAGAACTGGCATCCGTGCGGACGGCTTCAGGCGGCATATACAGAAGACTGTGCCATCCCGGAGACGAAGTGCGGATGGGAACACCCCTTGCAGAGATTGTCCATCCCTACGAGGGGAATGTGATCTCCACGGTGCTTTCTCCGACAGAAGGGATCGTGTTCTTCACACATAAGAAACCCCTCGTGACGGAGAATGAAGTGATATGTAAGATCATACGCAGGCTGCATGCATAACGAAAAAAGTGGGGCTGTCGGAAAATAGATAGTCCCTTTTTCGGTCACGGTGATGATCCGTATTGCATGTCCCCGGGAAGAATTGAGAAATTCAGAGTTACAGACAGCATTCGCATAGATATTCCAGGATCGTATCAATTCCCATAAGATCAAAATTGCGATAGAGATTATTTAATTCATTCTCGTCTAACAGGGACAGACGCCGGCTTAGTCTGTCACGCTCTTCTTTTGTCGGAGTAAACAGGATTTCAATTCGGTCCATGATTTCCAGATAACAGGCTTCTTTACTCATTTTTGTTTTCTCCGTTTCCTTCCTTAATACTGTATTGATAATACAAAAGAACTGTGTCAGCAATATGATGCTTTAATGAAAATTGAAAGAAGCAATTGAAATTTACCGTAAACGGATGAAAAGGTTGACAATTATCAAAAACGGGTATATCCTAAATGCAGAATAGGAAGGGGGGAACCGCTTTATGCTTTATGAGAACCTGAATCAGCGGAAGAAAGAACTGGGACTTACAACAGAACAGCTCTCCCAGCTGTCGGGAGTGCCGGTGGGAACGATCAATAAGATCTTAAGCGGGGAGACGCGTTCTCCGCGATATGATACGCTTCGTGCTCTTGAGGATGTCTTGTATGGCGCTGCAGGCAGCGGGAACCTGGAACCTGATCCCGGCAGAAGCATCTATGATACAGCTTATGACCGGACAGACAGTTTATGGGCAAAAGCCGGCGATGAGGCATATCGGAATCTGCCGGATGCTGTCAGAGAAGCGGCTGCTCCGTATGTTACGAAAAGACAGGGAGAATATACGGCAGACGATTACAGGAAGCTGCCCGAAGATGTCCGGGCGGAGCTGATCGACGGCGTGCTTATTTTTCTCGAAGCTCCTACATTTACTCATCAGGAGCTGGTGACAGAAATTTTGCTGGATTTTGGGCTTTATATCCGAAAAAACAAGGGCCCCTGCCGTGTGCTTGCGTCGCCTCTGGATGTGCAGATTGACTGCGATGACAGAACGATCGTGCAGCCGGATATCGCTCTGATCTGCAATGAGGAAAGGATCACGCGGAAAGGAATCTACGGGGCACCGGACTTCTGCATTGAGATCGTTTCGGATCCCAGCCGGAAGAGGGACTACGGGATTAAGGTGCAGAAGTATATGAATGCCGGCGTGCGGGAATACTGGATCGTGGACCGAAAGAGAGAAAAGATCGTATGCTATTGGTTCGAGGGTGAGGATGCTCCGGAAATCTCGATGTATACGTTCCGTGATAAAGTGCCTGTGAGGATTTATGACGGACAGCTTGAGATCGACTTCCCGGGAATCATGCAGCGCTTGTGGAAAGAAGAGTAAAAGGGGGCCGCAAAGCCCCTTTTTAAAATGATATTATCCGAGTATCTCCTTGAGATCCTGCTCCGGTGTTGTGGTCGGGCGGATTCCGTAATTCTTCACAAGAAAATCAAGCACGCCGGGTGACAGGAACGCCGGAAGCGTGGGTCCGAGATAAATATTCCGAATACCCAGGTGCAGGAGTGTCAACAGGATACAGACAGCTTTCTGCTCATACCAGGACAGCACCAGTGTCAGCGGCAGGTCGTTGACGCAGCAGTCAAACGCATCCGCCAGAGCAAGGGCAGCACGGATTGCACTGTATGCATCGTTGCACTGCCCCATGTCCATGATCCGTGGAAGTCCGCCGATGGTACCCAGATTAAGGTCGTTGAACCTGTATTTTCCGCAGGCGAGAGTGAGCACTGCCGTATCAGACGGTGTCTGCTTTACAAAATCTGTATAATAGCTGCGGCCTTTTCTCGCTCCGTCGCATCCGCCTACAAGGAAAATGTGCCTTAAGGCGCCGCCTTTTACTGCATCTACGATCGTACCTGCGGCGGATAATACGGTATTGCGCGCAAATCCTGTGGTGACAGTTTTTCCGCCGTTGATTCCGGTGAAGTCCTGGTCTTCCGGGTAGCCGCCCAGTTCCAGAGCTTTTTCGATGACAGGTGTGAAGTCTTTATCTTCTCCAATGTGGATAACTCCCGGATAAGAGACAACTTCTGTTGTAAACACACGGTCCGCATAACTTGCTTTCGGCGGCATCAGACAATTGGTCGTAAACAGGACCGGAGCAGGAATGTTAGCAAATTCTTTCTGCTGATTATGCCATGCGGTGCCGAAATTCCCTTTCAGATGCGGGTAAGCTTTCAGTTTCGGATATGCGTGTGCCGGAAGCATCTCGCCGTTGGTATAGATATTGATCCCTTTCCCTTCTGTCTGTTCCAGAAGAAGCTGCAGGTCTTTCAGATCGTGCCCGCTGATCACGATAAACGGTCCTTTCTCCACTGTAAGTGGCACGGTGACAGGAATCGGATCCCCGTAGCACTCAGTGTTTGCCTGATCCAGAAGCGCCATACATTTCAGATTGATCTCGCCCACTTTCATTACAATGGGAAGAAGCTGCTCCATGTTCAGATCTTCGCCGATGGCGAACATTCCTTCATAGAAGAAAGCGTTGACTTCTTCATCAGAATAACCCAGTACCATTGCGTGGTACGCATATGCCGCCATTCCTCTGAGACCGAACAGAATCAGGGATTTCAGAGAGCGGGTATCCTCGTCTGCATTCCAAAGCAGCCTCATATCGTAATCCTCTGTCCTGCCGCATGGCTGGGCGCAGTCTCCGCATCCGGGGAGGAGGGCGTTTTTCTCTCTTGTTACATTTTCAATCTGTTGACAGATCGTCTCCTCGTTAAAGTTTACATTGGTGATCGTTGTAAACAGCCCCTCGATCATTGCCTGATGAGTGGACGAAGAGGGCGTATTTCCGCTGGCTGCCCGTGCAAGGCCGATCAGGGCGCCTGTAAGTTTATCCTGCAGTCCGGCCACATCTGCGCTCTTTCCGCAGACTCCGGCTTTGCCGGTGCATCCGGTACATCCTGCAGTCTGTTCACACTGAAAACAAAACATATTATCTGACATTTCCATAACCTCCTGTCAGCGCCGGCCGCATTTTTGTCTGTATACCGGCACTGTAATTGATTTCTGTATTGCATCGTTTGACGATGTATTCTGAGCATAGTACAATGTTTAAAACAAGACGGTTGTAAATACAACAGAAAGGTAATTATGAAAAAATATTTATCACTACTAAAAAATTCAAAGCTGTTTCAGGGAATCAGTGAAGATGAACTTACATCTATGCTGGACTGTTTATCCGCAGTCACGCGGAGTTATCATAAGGGAGAGAACATCTTCAGTAGGGGAGAGCGCATTGACAGTGTGGCGTTGCTTCTGGAGGGATGTATCCATATTCAGAAAGAAGATTACTGGGGGAATCTGAGTATCCTCAGCGAGATTTCAGAAGGAGAAATATTCGGTGAAGTGTATGCCTGCCTCGGGAGCTATGAATTAATGAATAATGCGGTTGCTGTAAAACCGAGTAAAGTGCTCTTCCTGGATGTGAAGCGGATTCTCACCATGTGCCCGTCGGCCTGTCAGTTCCACGGGCGGCTGATCCGCAATCTGCTTACTGTGCTCGCTCAAAAGAATAAAATGCTAACCCAGAAGCTGGAGCATATGTCCAGAAGAACGACAAGGGAAAAGCTTCTCTCTTATCTGTCAGAGCAGTCCCAGAGAGCCGGAAGCCCGGTATTTGATATCCCCTTTAACCGGCAGCAGCTCGCGGACTTTCTCTCCGTGGACCGGAGCGCCATGTCCGCAGAGCTGTGCAGGATGCGGGATGAGGGGATACTGTCCTTTGACAGAAATCACTTTGTACTGGAATGACAGAACTGAAGAGCAGACAGAACAGTCAGATCGGACTGCCCGGTCAGAAGGATATCTGTTCTGCATATATTTTCACAAGTTCCAGTGCAACCGCACACGCTGCGTCCATACCTTCGACTGTGATATGCTCATATGGCCCGTGATATCCGTGACCACCGGTTCCCAGGTTGGGACAGGGCAGTCCTTTGAAGCTTAACTGGGCGCCGTCTGTGCCGCCCCGGATTGGGAGGATCAGCGGTGTGACGCCTGCATTCCGGCAGGCTTTTTTCGCATTCTCGATTAAGTGCATACAGCCGGAGATGATTTCGGCCATGTTGCGGTACTGGTCTGTTATGGTGAGGGCAGCAGTGCCGCGTCCCCATTTCTGATTGATCTTTTTCTCTATATTCCGCAGTGTCTCTTTGCGCTCTTCAAATTTCGCTGCATCATGATCCCGGATGATATACCGGAGTACTGCATTTCCCACATCACCTTTCATGTCAATGAGATGATAGAAGCCCTCGTATCCGTCTGTATCACGCGGCGTTTCTCCCTCGGGCAGCATGGAGTTGATCTCCATGGCCACGAGAGAAGCATTTACCATAACATCTTTGGAAGAGCCCGGATGGACATTTACGCCATTGATCTGGAATTCCGCTTTGGCGGCGTTGAAGTTCTCATACTGGATCTCACCTTCCGTGTCGCCGTCCAGTGTATAGGCAAAGTCGGCGTCGAATTCTTCCACATCAAAATGAGCGGCACCCATGCCAATCTCCTCGTCCGGAGTAAAGGCGATGGAAATGGGACCGTGAGGGATATTTTCATCCAGAATCCGCTCTGCCATGGTCATGATCTCGGCGATTCCCGCCTTGTCGTCTGCCCCGAGGATCGTAGTCCCGTCGCTTGTAATCAGAGTGCGGCCTTTTAGGTCTTTTAAGTGCGGGAACATATCCGGCGACAGGACGTGGCCGCTTGTGCCAAGAGGCAGTTCCCGGCCGTTGTAATCCTCGTGAATCTCGGGGATGATCCGGTGGTCACAGAAGTCGGATACTGTGTCCAGATGTGCGATGAATCCGAGTTTCGGCCGGTCTTCATAGCCCAGTGTGGCGGGAATATGAGCGTACAGGTAGCACTGGGTGTCCACTTTCACGTCCGTGATTCCCATTGTAAAAAGCTCCCGGTACAGATGCTGTGCCAGCTCAAACTGGCAGGCGGAGGAGGGCACGGTGCCGCTCTCTTCGTCGCTGGGAGTTCTGATTGCTGCGTATTTTAATAATCTCTCGAATGCTTTCATTTTAATTGTCTGATCCTTTCCTGATAATTGTCTAATATATCCTGCAATGTAATATTCTCCATCTCTTCCTCGGCTTTTTGCTGTATCTGATCAAAATAATCCTGAAGCGCCAGCTGAATATTAACACCCACGCCGCACTCCGGGTTTGTATGGGTATCCAGATGGAGAAGTGGTTTTTCTCCTTCCACAGCTTTGTATACGTCCAGAAGCGTAATCGCAGACGGTTCTCTGGTCAGTGCAGGTCTGGGATGGCCCTTTACACTGGAGAGGAGCCCTGATTTTCGAAGGGCGGACATCATCTGCCGCACGTAACCGGGATTGGTCCGGATGCTCTCCGCGATTTTCCCGCTGGACAGAGGACAGCCGCCGCTCAGGGCGATGTAGGCCATGATGTGGACGGCGTCACTTACCTTCGTAGAATACTTCATCTTGTTTCCTCCTTGAGAATGACAGTTCAGCCCGCGCCATTCGCAAAGCCGCACTGGCGTGCTTACTGCGTCTGCGCCGCTTCTTTGCTCATATGCCGGCGCTCAGCTCATCCCGGCGAGCAGGCTGATTTTTATGCAAGCATAAATCAGCCCTTCCCTCCGGGATGGCTAAACTGTTAGTGTTAAAAATATTATAACAGCACATTGACAGATATACAAGGTAATGGTAAACTGACAATGATGTTAGAATATAAATAACAACAAACGGAGAGGAAGTAAATATCATGAGTTTTTATGAAGATCTTGTCATGCAGACACAGATGAATTATTCCAGATATTACAGTGTTTATGCATCAGGCGGTACACCCTACGAATTATCTGATAAGAAACCGCTGCCTTATAAAGAACAGATAGAAGAGCTTGTCCGGCAGGTGAAAGAGGCAGAGTGCGTTATAGTGGGCGGTGCCTCCGGTCTGTCCGCAGCGGGCGGCGGTGATTTCTATTATGGAGATACTCCGTCTTACCGTAAATATTTTGGAAAATTTGCGGAAAAGTATGGTTTCAAAGGCGCTTTTGACGGGATGATGCATCCGTTTACAACGAGGGAAGAATACTGGGGATACCTTGCGACTTTCCTGAATACGACTCTTCATGCACCGGTGAGAAAAACCTATCTGGATCTGGATGCGGTGCTCAAAGGAAAAGAATTTTTCATTCTGACTACGAATCAGGACACACAGTTCGTCAAGCTGTATCCGGAGGAAAAGGTCAGTGAGATCCAGGGAGACCACCGTTTCTTCCAGTGTTCAAAATGCTGCTGTGACGATACATGGGATGCGGTGAAACCAGTGGATGATATGATTCGTGCCATGGGCGACGGGACATATATTCCCACAGAGCTGATCCCGCGCTGTCCCCACTGCGGTGCAGAGGCATTTCCGTGGGTGAGAGGGTACGGCAATTTCCTCCAGGGCAGAAAGTATAATGAAGAGTATGAAAAAATATCAAAATACATCATGGACAATGGAAAGAAAAAGATTCTTTTTCTGGAACTGGGGGTCGGAAGAATGACTCCTATGTTTATTCAGGAGCCGTTCTGGAATCTGACGATGAATCTGCCGGATGCAAGATATATCGCGGTAAACGATAAGTATGCTTTCCTGCCAAAGGATATAGAGGATAAAGGCATGGCTATTTGTGGAGATATTGGGAAAGTGCTGGAGGACGCGGCAAAGGGGATGGAGGAATAGATCATGAATGATAAAGATATGAAATTCAATGAGATTGCAGAAAAGATCAGAGAAGCTGACGCTATCCTGATCGGAGCCAGCAACGGCCTGTCTATCACTGAAGGGCTGCATCTTTTCGCAGACAATCAGGCGTTTGAAGAACTTTTTGGCGACCTGAAACGAAAATACGGGCTTCAGTGCATCCTTCACGGAATGGGAGCCCACTGGCCGTCAGAAGAGGAAAAGTGGGGATTCTGGAGCCGGCTGATCCATCACTATTGCGGGGAGTACAAGGAGACTCCGGTGATGGCAGATCTGAAAAGGGTTGTGGGAGAGAAAGATTATTTTATAGTTACATCCAACGGGGAGTGTCATTTTGAAATGTGCGGATTCGATCCTGGGAAAATCTATGAGATCGAGGGAAACTGGCTTACCATGCAGTGTGCATCACGTTGCCATGATACCGTTTATCCGTCTTTTGAACTGACGGAGAAAATGGCAGCAGCGGAGCGGGATGGGAGAATTCCCTCAGATATGGTTCCCAGGTGCCCTGTCTGCGGCGGCCCCATGCAGATCCATATGGAAGGAGACCGGAATCTTATTCCGGATACGGCGTCTAAGAGCCGGATGGAGGCATTTTTTCAGAAATATCACGGGAAGAAACTGGTTATTCTGGAGCTTGGTATTGGCTGGAGAAACCAGCTGATCAAAGCCCCGCTGATGAGTCTGGCCGCACAGGAACCGGAGGCGGCTTATATTACTGTGAATCTTGGAGAAATTTACATATCGGATGAGATACGGGAAAAGTCATACGGGCTGGACGGCGATCTGGCAGCAATCCTCAGAGATTTGTCTGAGGTGCTCCGGCGCTGACGAGGGCTTTTTATTCAGGCAGGCATAAAATACCTGTGGATTTTTTTCTGTCATACTCCAGAAAGGCAGCTTGATCACACCCGGTGTCATTTCGCCTACACCCAGTTCCAGAAGAGTTTTTTCTACAAGTATCTCTGTATTTTTCAGATGTGTCGTATTGTCAGTTGCAGCTTGTACGGCAAACATAGTTGACTTCCTTTCTTTACGATGTTATTTTTAAAATTACATGGCGGATTATAATTTATAAATTACAAGATGCAAATGGAGATGAAGTTTGTACATGAAGTATTCAACAAAGTTAAGCGATACGATCCACCTGCTTTCTTTTCTCTGCCTGGGGGAAGGGAAAAAAATGACCAGCGCAAGGATCGCAGAAAGTGTAAAGACAAATCCGGCTTATATCAGGCAGTTGATGTCTGCATTGAAAAAAGCCGGATTGATCTCTACTGTGCAGGGACAGGCGCAGGCTGCGCTGACGCGCTCCGCAGAACAGATAACTATGCTCGACATCTACCGTGCGGTCGAGGGAGATAAACCGCTTCTGCATCTGGATATCCACACAAATCCGGAGTGCGGCGTAGGGGTTAATATCCAGCTTGCAGCCGGAGATTTTTACCGGGAGGTGCAGGAGGCAGCAGAGAAGAAGATGCAGGAGATCAGCCTTCAGGATATCATCGACAGATTTTATGAGAGAATCGGGACGGAAGAAATTGATCTCGCTACAGATATAGAAAAACAGGCATGACTGCAGACAGATGACAGAACGATGACAAAAAGAGAACAAAATGGAGGAGATCAAAATGGAGAAACAGAAGAAAATCGGGCTTGTAGTAGAAGGCGGCGGTATGAAATGCGCATATAATGCAGGCATTCTGGATGCTTTTCTGGATCAGGGGATCACCTTTGACTACTGTATCGGTGTATCCGGAGGATCGGGAAATGTAGCGTCTTATGTGGCGGGGCAGAGAGGCAGGAATCTCAGGTTTTTTACAGACCATATCCATTCACCGAAGTATTTCGGGCTGAAAAGCCTGCTCAGGACGGGTAATCTGTTCGGGCTTGAATACATTTATGCTGAACTGACGAATTCCACAGGAGAGGATCCGCTGGATTTTGCGGCGATCATGAAGAATCCCGCGGAATATGAAGTTGTGGCGACGAATGCTTTGACCGGGGAGGCTGAGTATTTCGGAAAAGAAGATATGAAACAGGATGACTACAGGCCGATCATGGCGTCCAGCGCGATCCCTGCGGCCTGCCGCCCGGTAGAGATCAACGGTGTTCCTTATTATGATGGAGGCATTGCCGATGCTATTCCGGTGCGCCATGCGTTAGAACAAGGGTGTGATCGTCTGGTGGTGATCTTGTCCAAACGGCGGGATTATGTAAGAAAGCCTCAGGGAATGCGGTTCCTGTATTCCCGTCTCTGCCGGAAATATCCGAAGATCATAGAGGCGATCGACCAGAGACATATTACATATGCGAAAAATCAGAAAGAAGTATTTGATCTGGAAAAGGAAGGAAAGGCATTTGTCTTTGCGCCCAGTGAGCCGATCAAAGTGGGAACCTATTCCATGGATGAAGAGACAGAGCGGAAACTGTATGATCTGGGAATGAGAGATTTCGCGGATCAGCAGGAGGCTCTAAAAAAGTTTATGAGCTGAAGGGAGATTGCATATGGCTGTTTGTATTAAAGACCAGATCCAGAATATGAATCTTGTGATCGGCTGTACCATTGGGTGCAGTTACTGTTATGCGAGAAATAATGTCCGTCGGTTTCATATGACGGAGGATTTTTCCAGACCGGAATATTTTCCCGGAAAACTGAGACTGATGGACAGAAAACGTCCACAGAATCTGCTGCTTACAGGGATGAGCGATTTTTCAGACTGGAACCCGGAATGGAGAGAAGAAGTGTTTGCCAGAATCGCACGGAATCCTCAGCATCAGTATATCTTTCTCACCAAACGGCCGGAGAAGATCCAGTTTTCCACAGAGCTTGATAATGTCTGGTTCGGAGTAACGGTGACGTCTGCGAAGGAGAAGGGACGGATTCAGGCGATGCGTGAGCATATCAGGGCGAAACACTATCAGGTCAGCTTTGAGCCCATGTTTGATGACATCGGAGAAGTGGACTTTACCGGGATCGAGTGGATCGTGGTCGGTACGGAAACCGGACGCCGGAAGGGAAAATCAGAGTCAAAGCCGGAATGGGTGTGGAATCTGACGGATCAGGCGCACAGTCTCGGCATTCCTGTGTTTATGAAGGAAGACCTTCTTCCTGTCATGGGAGAAGAGCAGATGGTCCAGGAACTGCCGCAGGTATTTTATGATGTTTTGGAGGAGCAGAAAGCATGGAAGAGCAGGTAAAGGAAAGCAGTATTCTGATCCGGGAAGTGGAGACAAAGAATATTATGACAAAATCCACCCTGCCGGTAGGAGGATATTCCGTAAATCCGTATGTGGGATGTACCCATGGCTGTAAATACTGCTATGCCTCATTTATGAAGCGGTTTACAGGTCATGCTGAGCAGTGGGGCACTTTCCTTGATGTGAAACGCTGGCCGACGATCAAAAATCCATGGAAATACAGAGGGCAGAGAGTGGTTATCGGTTCGGTAACCGATGGATATAATCCGCAGGAAGAGCAGTTCGGGAATACCCGTCGGATTCTGGAGCAGCTGAAAGGAAGCGGCGCAGAGATACTTATCTGCACCAAATCGGACCTGGTCGTCCGGGATCTGGAGCTGCTGAAAACACTGGGAAAGGTTACGGTATCCTGGTCTATAAATACACTGGATGAGCAGTTCCGGGCGGATATGGATCAGGCAGTCAGCATAGAACGACGGCTCGCGGCGATGAAAAAGGTCTACGATGCCGGAATACGAACCGTCTGTTTCATTTCTCCTGTATTTCCCGGCATCACAGATTTTGAAGCAATCTTTGAAAGAGTCAGGAATCAGTGTGATCTGGTGTGGCTGGAAAATCTGAACCTGCGGGGTGGGTTTAAAAAAGATATTATGGATTACATTCAAGAAAAATATCCGGATCTTGTACCTCTCTACGATGCCATCTATAACAAAAAAGACCGCAGTTATTTCCAGATGCTTGAAGAGAAAGCAAAACGGCTGGCAAGAAACAATAATTGTCCGTTTGTAGACAATGAGCTGCCTTACGGACGTGCGGAACAGGGGCATCCCGTAATTGTCGACTATTTCTATCATGAAGAAGTCAGAGGATCAGAGAATACCGGAAAACGGCGGAACCTGAAAAATTCTTGATAAAAACGGAAAAGTGTCAACGCGCGGAGACGGCTCTTTTTAGAAGCCATCTTCCTCTTTTTTGTTCTGTTCGTCGAGCCTTTCGAATCCGCCGGACATGAACCTGAGCAGCATGGAGTGAACTTTATACCACGTGTCATTTTTCTTCCAGTTCAGCGCTTTGTTGACATTATATGTTCCTGTGATGATGAACAGGGTGAGAAGCTCTGCTTCCTTTTTTGAAAGATTTAAAACTTTCATAAAGACGGGGGAGAGTTTCTTTCTCTGACACTGAAAGATCCGGTTTACTACGTAGTTGGAGATCGTTTCATCGTGGAAGATCACCTGGTATTTTGGCAGCTGTGCAACTCTATGGCAGACCGGCAGCAGAGATTCCTTTGCCTTCAGGTGATCCGGCTGCTCTCCGGCCAGGAGCGACAGCACCTGCAGCACATCATCATCTGGATTTTCGCAGTCCTCTTCGGCCATCTGCAGCGCATCGCCCAGAAGTTCGTCCAGCACTTCCGTGAGAGACTGATAGTGAAGGTAATATGTTGCTCTGGTGATCTCCGCACGGCGACAGACGTCCGTTACGGTGATCTGCTCGAAATTTTTATCTTCAAGAGCCTCCAGCAGCGCATCTTTGATCACATTTTTTGTATATAAAGTCCGCCTGTCTGTTTTCCTGTTTTTTAGTTCTGTGCCTTTGCCCATAGCTGTCCCTCTCCTTCCTGAAATTTGAAATATCTTTTGAAACTTTATAATAGTTTACAAAAAATGAAAAGTGTCAATAAACGTCTGTTTTTCTAAGAACTGTACATTGTGTTTTCTCTGTAAAAATACTATCCTAATACTAAACAATATGTCAAGAACTTTTTAAAGTGTAAAAAATTAGACACCTTGATGCCGGATTTGGAAAACGATGAAATTTTTAAAAAGTTCTAATTCTGGAATGAGGAGGAAATATTATGATAGCTATTCAATGGGAAGACGTTATCGGCGTTCTGCAGACTTGTCAGCCTTACCTGATTGCTCTGGCAGTGCTCTGGGTGATTGCGGTCATTGTTATGATTGCCTGCAGGAAAGCAAAGAAAAGTAAGAAGAGAATGATCCGGAAATATTCAGGGCTCAGTATGGTACTGGCACTTGTGATTATTGTAAACATGATCATCCTCGGACCTATGTATTCCCTGATCGATATGTCGATGGGAAGCGGGACCGTAAGCGACGAGATTACGGATGAAGCGATTGAAGTTGCAAATCAGATCGCGGAAGAAGGAATGGTTCTTCTGGAAAATGACGGACTCCTTCCGATCAGCAATCCTTCCAACATCAATCTGTTTGGCTGGTCGTCAGTAAATCCTGCGTACGGCGGAACCGGATCAGGCGGACTCAATGAGAGCTATATGATAAGGTGACTCTGATCGACAGTATAGAGGATGCCGGATTTACAGTAAATCAGGATCTGGTTGATTTCTATAACGATTTCTCGGCGGAACGCGCGGAGATGTCTCTTTCCGCACAGAACTGGACACTGACGGAAGTTCCGGCGGCCGACTATTCAGATGACCTGATACAGAGCGCAAAAGACTTTTCAGACACAGCGGTAATTGTCCTTTCCCGTGTTGCGGGCGAGGGACACAACGATATGCCGGGAGATGTGACAGAAGCGTCTTATGATAATACTATAAACGGCTATAATGATTTTGAAGCAGGCGAACATTATCTGCAGCTTTCCCAGACCGAGGAGGCCCTGGTGGATCTTGTGTGCAGCAATTTTGACAATGTAATCCTGGTATATAACGCGGCAAATCCGATGGAGCTCGGCTTTATTGATGAGTATGAACAGATCCGTGCGGCAATCTGGTGCCAGGGACCGGGACATACCGGATTCGAAGCTCTTGGCAAGATCCTGAGCGGAGAGGTCAACCCTTCCGGAAAGACAACAGATACGTTTATCTATGATATGACTGCAGCTCCATGGTGGAATAACTGGGAGGGGACCCATTATTCCAATATGGAAGATATGGCCGTAGAGGGTATGAACTCCGGTATGGCGCAGACCTACTACCCGTCCTTCACCAATTATGTGGAAGGTATCTATGTTGGCTACAAATATTACGAGACCGCCGATGACGAGGGTGTGATCGACTATGATACAACAGTACAGTATCCTTTCGGATACGGGCTGTCCTATACCACATTTACACAGGAGATGAGCGAACTTTCCGTAAACGATGGAACGATATCCTTTGATGTGACTGTAACGAATACCGGGGATGTGCCGGGTAAGGATGTTGTGGAAGTTTACTATAATCCTCCGTACACGAATGGCGGTATTGAAAAAGCAACTGCAAATCTGATCAGATTCGAAAAGACGGAAATGCTGGAACCTGGCGCTTCTGAGACGATCAATATTACATTTAATGCAGAGGATATGGCGTCCTACGATATGTCCGGCGACGGATGTTACGTGCTGGAAGAGGGCGATTATATCATCTCCGTAAACAGTGATTCTCATACAGTACTGGATCAGCAGACATATACACAGACCGAGACGATCCGGTATGAGGGTGCCAACAAGCGTGACAGCGATGAGACCGCGGCAACAAATCAGTTTGAGGACGCAGCGGGAGACGTGACATACCTCTCAAGAGCAGATGGATTCGCAAATTACGATGAAGCGACGGCAGCTCCGGCGTCCGATGTGATGTCGGATGAGCTTGTAGCACAGTATCATCTGAACAGTAACTTTGATTATACTACATATATAAATGAGGATGATGAAATGCCGACTACCGGCGCGGACAACGGGATCAGGCTTTATGAGCTCCGGGGTGCGGATTATGATGACGAGCGCTGGGACGACCTGTTGGATCAGCTGACCGAGGAGGATATGACGAATATGATTGCCCTGTCCGGTTATCAGACTCCGGCGATGGATTCTGTTGGAAAGGTGCAGACTATAGACGCGGACGGTCCGGCAGCGATCAACAATAACTTTACCGGAGAAGGCTCCATCGGATTCCCGGTGGAAGTTATGATTGCCTGCACATGGAACAAAGATCTGGCTGAAGATTACGGCGAGATGACGGGAAAAATGTGCCGCGAGATGAATATTGCCGGCTGGTATGCGCCGGGTATGAACACCCACCGTACACCGTTCGGGGCAAGAAACTATGAGTATTTCTCAGAAGACGGAACACTGGCAGGATATATCTCCGCATCGACAGTACAGGGCGCGGCAAGCCAGGGAGTCTATGCATACATCAAGCACTTTGCGATGTATGAGATGAACGCGAAGATGGTATGTGTATGGTCCAACGAGCAGGCAATGCGTGAGATCTACCTGAAGCCGTTTGAGATCTCCGTAAAGGAAGGAGACGCTCATGCAGTTATGGTATCCTGGAGCTTTATCGGAATCAAGTGGTCCGGTGAGAACAGCAATCTTCTTAACACAGTTCTTAGGGATGAATGGGGATTTGAAGGTTTCACCCTGACAGATTTCTTCCGGAACAATGGTCATGGATTTATGAATGCTGATGCGGCCTTGGCAAATGGTGTGGATGCAATGCTTTCCACCTATGCAGGCGGCCCCAACATGGTGCAGGATCCGGAGGCGGCTTCTTCTGTGAAGTATATGAGACAGGCATGCAAAAACGTGATGTACACGGTAGTTAACAGCTGGGTATATGAAGAGGATGGCGTAGATACCGGAATGCCTGCATGGGAGAAGGCAGTGATCGGTGCAGATGTGGCAGTGGGAGTGATCCTGATCGGCCTTGGAGCTCTTGTGTGGAGAAGATACAGAAAGAGCAGGGCCGAAGAAGCGTAAAATAGTACTGAGGTAAAACAGAAATTGAATGTGCAACAGGCTTCCGGAATATATAGAGCTGGAAGCCTGTTTTCATAAATTTATTATACCGATAAATTCCTGCGTTTTGCCGCATACCGTATTAAAACACCGGTCGTAAGCATGATCATACACAGACCAGAAATGAAGAACCAGACATTTACACCGACTCTTTCTGCTATTGGACTGCTGAAAAGTAAGCCGATTGGCATCGTGACAGATGAAATCAGCGTGAGAACCGAAAATGCACGTCCCATCCTGTCCGGGGATATGGTTTCCTGCATATACGCAGTCAGTGGAATTGTATGGACATTTCCGGAAGCCCCTAAACAGATACAGCTTCCTGCAAAGAAAAACCAGCCAACATAAGCAGGCGGTATAATACCGCAGATCAGCGACATAACTCCCATTGCAAACAAACCGATAAAAGAAACTCTGATTTTCCGGTTTATCTTTAGAACACTGGAAAATAAAAGGGAGGATACCATCATGCCGATTGCAAAAGATAACTCTACGGCACTGCCATACATTGCCGACAACTTAAAATAATCGCTTGTCATCAGCGGATAAAAGGAGGATAGTGGCGCATAAAAGAACATACAGAGTGCCTCTGCAATCACGATGTAAAATAATTTTTTATCTTCTTTGAATACTTGCAATCCTTCTTTTATTTCTGCTGTGAAATGCTGTTCTTTTCGTTCTGCTTTTTCAAGTTTTGGGATTTTAACGACTGCTAACGCAATACTTGCTAAAATTGCCCCGGCCACATCACTCATTAAAACAATTGACATCGGGAAAACCGCATACAAAGACGCACCGATTACCGGTCCAAGCAATAATGAGGTGTGATAGCGATAGCGGCAAAAAGCTAATAAAATCAATGGTTTTGCGGACAGCGGATAGACAGGGAATGTGTTAAAAACTGAATACGCACACAAACGGCGTTACCTTAACCCCTTTGGGGGAGAAAGTAACGCCGTTTTTTTATGCCCGCAGGAAAGGAGGTGCAGCCGGAATGTATTTCACAAAGGGCAAGCAGCGGGCGTTTGAATTGCTCATGCAGCAGAAGCCGGGATTTGACCGCTATCAATCCGGTTGTGCCGGAGATGATGAAGATTGCGGCACTTGCCGTTTCTACCGCCCCGGGTGGAAATATGAGTTTTGCGTTTTCAAAGAGTGTCCCTATTGCCCCGGCAAAAGGACGCGGAAAACGCACGCCAGCATGGACAAATAGACGGGCAAAAGCCCTTGTGCCATGCGGCTTTGCAGACGCGAAAACGGCAAAGGGCATATTGCAATACCAAAACAGCCGAAAACGGCTTTCTAATTGTCCACGCATACCAAGAGAGGAAGTGAGGAAATATGGCAGTTTTCAGAGTGGAGCGAAATACGGGATATACCGTTATGAGCAACCACCACTTGCGAAACAAGGAATTGTCCTTAAAGGCAAAGGGCTTGTTGTCGCAAATGCTTTCGCTGCCCGAAGATTGGGATTATACCCTTGCGGGCTTATCCCATATCAACCGGGAGAAGATCGACGCAATCCGCGAAGCGGTAAAGGAACTCGAAAAAGCCGGATATATCGTGCGCAGCCGGGAGCGCGACGAAAAGGGACGCTTGCGGGGCGCAGATTACGTCATATACGAGCAGCCGCAGCCGCGAGAGCCGGAAGCAGCTACCAGCGGCGGACAGCCGCCTATATTGGATTTACCTACATTGGAAAATCCAACATTGGATAATCCAACGTTGGAAAAACCTACGCAGGAAAAACCTACGTTGGAAAATCCAACGCAATTAAATAAAGATATATTAAGTAAAGAACAATCAATTACTGATTTATCAAGTACCGATTCCATTCCTTTCCATTCCCTAAACCCCTTGCCCTTTGCGCATGGCGAAGCGGCTACGCCGCCGGAAAGGAAAAGAACGGAAGCGAAAAGCAATAGCGCAGTAGAGATTTACAGGGAGATTATCAAGGACAATATCGAATACGACCATCTCATTCAAAACTGCAAAATTGACAAAGACCGTTTGGACGAGATTGTTGACCTTATGCTGGAAACCGTCTGCACAGCCCGAAAGACAATCCGTATTGCCGGGGACGACTACCCCGCCGAATTGGTGAAATCCAAGTTTTTGAAGCTGAACAGCAGCCATATTGAGTTTGTTTTGGATTGCATGAGGGAGAACACAACCAAAGTGCGCAACATCAAGCAGTATCTAAAAGCGGTGCTGTTCAACGCGCCGAGTACCATTGACAGCTACTATACCGCCCTTGTCAATCACGACTTATACGGCGGCGAATGAGCATAGCCGCACTTTACCGGGAAAGGAGTTGATACCTTGCAGGAGGAAGTAACCCAAAAAACGATTGCCCTATACGTCAAAGTGGGAAAAGGCGCGGCGCGGCTTACCGAACAGGCGTTACAGAAAGCAATCCAAAAGTTTTTGGAGCAGAAAAGCAAACCCGCGCATGGGAAACAGACCATGCGGCAGCTTATGAAGCAGAACGCGGGTGTTTCCAACATCGAGATCACCGACAGCAATATTAAAGCCTTTGAGAGTACGGCGAAGAAATACAACATAGATTTTTCGCTAAAAAAGGTTAAGGGCGAGCAGACCCGTTACCTTGTGTTTTTCAAAGGCCGGGACGCGGACGTTATGACCGCAGCGTTTCAAGAGTTTTCCGCAAAGAAGCTGAACCGGGAGAAAAAGCCCTCTATCCGCAAAGCCCTTGCCGCTGCAAAGGACAAGGCGAAGCAGCTTAACGCCGCCCGCGACAAGGTAAAGAAAATGGACAGGGGGCGCGAGATATGAAGCAGATCAACTACAAAAAGCTGATACTTCCGAATATCCCCTATGTGTTCTTTGTCTATCTCTTTGATAAAGTCGGACAGGCGGTGCGGCTTGCCCCCGGCGCGGATATTTCTGCAAAGATACTGAATATCACACAAGGATTTTCCGCAGCCTTTGAAAACGCCTTGCCGAGCGTTTACCCGTTGGATTTGCTTGTCGGCATTGTCGGTGCGGTGATTATCCGCTTGATAGTCTATGTCAAAGGGAAAAACGCGAAGAAATACCGCAAGGGCGCGGAGTACGGCTCTGCCCGATGGGGAAACGCCGAAGATATAAAGCCCTACATAGACCCGGATTTCCAAAACAACATCATTTTGACGCAGACGGAACGGCTTACCATGAACAGCCGCCCGAAGCAGCCGAAGTACGCGAGAAATAAGAACGTCGTCGTGATCGGCGGCAGCGGCAGCGGAAAAACAAGATTTTTTGTCAAACCTAATCTAATGCAGCTTCATTCCTCTTACGTCTTAACCGACCCGAAAGGTACGGTTTTGATTGAGTGCGGGAAGCTGCTGCAACGGGCGGGCTACCGCATTAAGGTACTGAATACGATTAACTTCAAAAAATCTATGCACTACAACCCCTTTGTGTATATCCGCAGCGAGAAAGATATTTTGAAGCTGGTAAATACGTTGATAGCGAATACCAAAGGTGAGGGAGAAAAAAGCGCGGAGGATTTTTGGGTAAAGGCAGAACGGCTTTTGTATTGCGCGTTGGTGGGCTACATCTGGTACGAAGCCCCCGCCGAGGAAATGAACTTTATTACCCTGTTGGAACTTATCAACGCCAGCGAAGCCCGCGAGGACGACGAGGAATATCAAAGCCCCGTCGATTTGCTGTTTGCCGACTTGGAAGAACGCGACCCCGACCATTTCGCGGTGAAGCAGTACCGAAAATATAAATTGGCGGCGGGC
>DXGZ01000097.1 GCA_019113645.1 Candidatus Mediterraneibacter vanvlietii
ATGGGCGCAGGCATCCTTGTAGATCCAGATGTAAAAAGTAACAGAAAAAGCCAGAGCAGCCAGCAGGATTGCCAGGACCAGGCAGATGATAATGGTTAATTCAGTTGTTTATATTTACAGAGAGGAAGTTAACGAGATAATAAAAAGGAATGAGAGAAAGATGAAAAAGCGTATTTTATCAGTAGCAGGGAGTATGGCTGTATTAGTGATGTTGACATCTGTATCAGCTATTAATGTGCAGGCATCTGATTCTGAAATGAAGATGGTGGATGGATCCTATCTTACAACCGATGATAGTTCAACAGGGCATAGTTCATCAATAACAAGAGGAAAGTATTTAATGACAGGGGAATGTTCCATTTCCAATGCTGGTTTGACTAGAATTTATGCGTATGGATCCACAACAGCGAATCAGGAAGTTAATTATTTGGCAACGATAGTATATGTTGACCAGTACCATGAAGAAGAGGATGAATGGTGGCAAATATATGCTTGGTCAGAAGAGGCATTTAATGATGACTATATGTCTACTGCAAAATCAGTGAAAGTAGACCGTGGATATTACTACAGGGTTCGTGCTAACCACATTGCAGGAGATGAATATCCATATGAAGAGACTGTATCCTTTACAGACGGTATCTTCGTTCCGTAAGCCACATACATACAACTGAATACTTTCCACCCTCAGCTTTGAGAGCATCCGCCTATTTGTCCGCCGCTAGGAAACTATAAACAAATAGATTATTATATCAATTTGAGAACCTGTTCCGAGAACACCACAAATAAGCGGCGTTACATACTGGCGGCTGCTCTCAAAGGTGAGGGTGGATTTTTTTAGAAGCAGTCGGATTATTCACCGACTGCTTCTTTTAATGCATGTGCAAGCTGATCCGGGCAGGATGTTTTTTTGAAACCGCATTTGATTCCTTCGATGCGGGAGATCGCTTCGTGTACATCCATTCCCTCGATCAGGCGGGAGATTCCCTGGAGATTCCCGTTGCATCCCCCGAGGAAAGATACATTTCTTACTTTATTATCTACGATATCAAAATGGATCTGTTTTGAACAGACACCTTTCGGCTGGTATTCCATTGCTTCATTCCCTCCTTTGTATTTCGGTAGAATTATATCAAATAGTACGGGAAAATTCAAATGTTCAGCATGATTTTCCTGCCCGCGCAGCCCCATGGCTGAACTGCGACAGAATATCTTTCCGTCATTCTTCGCCTGTCAGTGACCGGATCTGACATCTTCTGTTTTTATTTCTTAAATTAAGAATTGAATTCGTCCTGCTCTATTATTTCCCGGATTTTCAGGTTAATATCAGCTTCTTAAACCGGTTTTCATGAGGAAAAATACGCGGGTCAGATTGGCTTTCCGCTGTAGAATTATGTAGAACGGTTTTTGCGGACAACCTCCGGAAGATGGTCTATAATGTCCACAAACACAATTTGCAATGTCGAAGGACATGGGAATATTGTGGGAGATTAAATTAACAGGAGGGTTTGCTATGTTACAGGGATTGGCAGCGGATACCAGAGTCATCACATATCTGATGGCAGCGATCGGTGTGCTGGGAATACTGGCTAAGATCATCAACCAGTTTACCCTGCACCGGCTGGTCAAGGCGGCAGGAAACATGCCGAAGAGCACGCACCGACTGATAAAACTCGTAAGAGCAAAGTACGAACACGCATGTATGATCCGGGATTCTGTGGAAAACATTGATGCGTTTGTGGAAAAATACATATATGAATACCGGGGATTTTTATTCCGGATCCATACGTGGCGGCAGATTGAGATACTTTCCGTATGGTTTGCGGGAATTCTGGCGGCACTGGGAGCCTCGGTAGTTTACTTTTATTCCGGATTCTCTGAGTCCGTTTATCAATATATAGCCGGCGGAATTGCGGAGATAGTTCTTCTGTCTGTGGTTATCCGTCTGACGGACGAACCGTATAAGATCAATGCGATCAAAATGTACATGGTGGATTATCTGGAGAATATCTGTACATTCCGTCTGAGAAGGCAGAGCCAGAGGGAAAAAGAGTTCATCGATGTTATTTCCGGCGAGGGGGGAAAGGCTGCATTTCAGCAGACGTCAGCATCGAGGAAACGTGGAGCAGATCTGCAGGAGAACGCGGCACTGGCATATGAAGGAGCAGGAATGTCTGAATCTGATGCAGGGTTTGAGGAAGTATACCCGGAGACCGATGCAGAGACAGAAGGATCAGAGAAAAGAAAACGGTCAGACCGCGGGACAGGAAATGTCCGGAAATCAGGAGTATTCCGAAGAACAGCGGGAAATGCCGGTTCGGGAACAGCTGATACGGTTCAGGCAGCATCTGATTCCGGGAATATAAACAATACCGGCCGGTTCTCAAATGATGCAGCTGCTGATAAGGGGGCGGCATCTTCAGGCAGAGGAACGGAAGCTGAGAACAGAAATGCAGCAGACAGGGAAGGAGGACTGTCTATCAGGATAGAGGGAGAACCTAGAAATGCGGAGGGAGGCGAAGCTGCGCGCCAGGCGGTCAGACGGACCGCGGGAAACGGTACGGATGATGACAGACCGGCGCTTCGGGAAGAGGCGATCCGGCAGATTCTGGAAGAATTTCTCGCCTAGCACGAATCCGGGACTGATCTGCAATTTAAGAATGCAGCAGTTCGGTTTTACGGGAGGCGCGGACGGAACTGTCACTTAAGAACAGTGTTGTAACAGTTTTTTTCTTGAATAAGATATATAGATTTGGTAAAATATGCATAGAGTAACGGCAGCGGATATATCCTGTCCGTGTCGAGATTCAAATGAGGACATTGATATTTTTTAATATCAGAGAGGAAGGATTATAATGAGCAAAGTAACATTTGATTATTCAAAAGCGTGCAGTTTCGTAAAGGAGCATGAATTAGAGTATATGAAAGATCTTGCCTCTGCGGCAAAGGATAAACTGCTCGCAAGAGACGGTGCAGGAAATGATTTCCTCGGATGGATCGATCTTCCGGTTGATTACGATAAAGAAGAGTTTGACCGCATTAAGAAAGCGGCTGCGAAGATCCGTGAAGATTCAGAAGTGCTTCTTGTGATCGGAATCGGCGGTTCTTACCTGGGAGCAAGAGCTGCGATCGAATTCCTCGGACATTCTTTTGCAAATATTGTATCAAAAGAGATCAGAAAATCTCCGGAGATCTATTATGTAGGAAACAGCATCAGCAGCACTTATATTAAAGACCTGATCGACGTGATCGGAGACAGAGATTTCTCTATCAATATGATTTCAAAATCCGGTACAACGACAGAGCCGGCCATCGCATTCCGTGTATTCAAGGAAATCCTTGAGAAGAAATATGGCAAAGAGGAAGCTGCTAAGAGAATCTATGCAACAACAGACAGAGTGAAGGGAGCTCTTAAGAATCTGGCTACAGAGGAAGGTTATGAGACTTTCGTAGTTCCGGATGATGTAGGAGGACGTTTCTCCGTACTTACAGCTGTAGGCCTTCTTCCGATCGCTGTCAGCGGAGCTGATATCGACAAGCTGATGGAGGGAGCTGCTTCAGGAAGAAAAGCTGCCCTTGAGAATGATTTTGAGAACAATGATGCGATGCAGTACGCGGCGATCAGAAATATTCTGCTCCGCAAGGGAAAGACAGTGGAAGTTCTGGCAAACTATGAGCCGAGCCTGCATTATGTATCTGAGTGGTGGAAACAGCTCTACGGGGAGAGCGAAGGAAAAGACCAGAAAGGTATCTTCCCGGCATCTGTTGACCTTACAACAGACCTGCACTCCATGGGTCAGTTCATTCAGGACGGAAACAGAATCCTGTTCGAGACTGTTCTCAATGTAGAAAAGTCCAGGGAAGAGATCATCATCAATGAAGAGCCGGTTGATCTGGACGGACTGAACTATCTTGCAGGAAAGAACGTTGATTTCATCAATAAGAGTGCAATGAACGGTACAATTCTCGCTCATACGGACGGAAATGTGCCGAACCTTATGGTTAAGATTCCGGAGCAGAATGAGTTCTATCTCGGTGAACTGTTCTATTTCTTTGAGTTTGCATGCGGCGTGAGCGGATATTTACTCGGCGTCAATCCGTTTAACCAGCCGGGTGTTGAAAGCTACAAGAAAAACATGTTTGCCCTGCTCGGAAAACCGGGATATGAAGAAGAGAGAGAAGCTCTTCTGAAGAGATTATAATAAGCAATTCTTGTTAGGTCAGGATAAATGGGGTATAATAATAAGCAGTCGGATAAAGCCGGCTGCTTATTTCTTTATGAGCCGGCGTAAATAAAAGGAGGAAATTACATATGTTACGAATCGGTATGTTGACAAGCGGCGGAGACTGCCAGGCTTTGAATGCGGCAATGCGCGGTGTTGTAAAAGGGCTCTGCTCCAAGAGAGACGATGTGGAGATCTACGGATTTAAAGACGGGTATAAAGGACTGATTTATGCGGATTTCAATATGCTTACATCGAAGGATTTCTCAGGTATCCTGACCAGGGGCGGTACGATCCTCGGAACTTCACGGCAGCCGTTTAAGCTGATGCGTGTGCCGGACAAGGACGGGCTCGACAAGGTGGAGGCTATGAAGCATACATATCATAAGCTGAACCTGAACTGTCTTGTAATCCTGGGCGGAAACGGAACTCACAAGACCGCAAATCTTCTCCGTGAAGAAGGACTGAACGTAATCACTCTTCCGAAGACAATTGACAATGATCTCTGGGGAACAGAGATGACATTTGGTTTCCAGAGCGCAGTGGACATCGCTACAGATACAATCGACAGAATTCATACAACCGCAACTTCACACAGCCGCGTATTTATTATTGAAGTTATGGGGCATAAAGTAGGACATGTTACCCTGCATGCCGGTATCGCAGGCGGAGCAGATATCATCCTCCTTCCGGAGATTCCGTACAATATCAAATCAATCGCAAAAGTGATCGACGGAAGATCAAAAGCGGGCAAACCGTTTACAATCCTTGCAGTGGCTGAGGGAGCGATTTCCAAGGAAGACGCGAAGTTAAAGAAGAAAGAGTATAAAGAGAAACTTGCGAAGAGGAAATATCCTTCCATAGCGTATGAGCTGGCAGAGCAGATTCAGAAAGAGACGGATAAGGAAGTCCGTATCACAGTTCCGGGACATACACAGAGAGGCGGATCTCCATGCGCGTATGACCGTGTGTTTGCCACAAGAGTAGGAGCTAAGGCAGCTGAACTGATCCTGGAAGGCAAGTTCGGATACATGGTTGCCATGAAGAACGGGGAGACGACAAAGGTGCCGCTTGCTGAGGTGGCAGGCAAGCTCAAGACAGTGGATCCGAACTGCAGCATCATCAAAGAGGCGAGAATGATCGGTATCAGCTTCGGTGATGAGTAAGAATCGGAAAAACGCATTGAGAGGCGTATGCCCGTGAAAGAAAATTTTTCAGACGAGGTGTGATTCATGTCATATACGGCATTATACAGAAAGTTCCGGCCCTCGGAGTTCGAAGATGTAAAGGGGCAGGATCATATTATTACAACATTGCAGAATCAGATCAAGGCGAACCGCATCGGGCATGCGTATCTTTTCTGTGGGACGAGAGGAACCGGAAAGACGACGGTAGCGAAGATATTTGCAAAAGCAGTCAACTGTGAGCATCCGGTGAATGGAAGCCCGTGCGGGGAATGCGAGATGTGCCGGTCCATTGCGGCCGGTACATCTATGAATGTGATCGAGATCGACGCGGCTTCCAACAATGGTGTGGATAATATCCGTGAGATCAGGGAAGAGGTGGCATACCGTCCGACGGAAGGCAGATATAAAGTCTATATCATCGACGAGGTGCATATGCTTTCCATAGGCGCTTTCAATGCGCTTCTCAAGACGCTGGAAGAGCCGCCGGAATATGTTATTTTCATACTGGCGACCACAGAGGTGCATAAGATTCCGATTACGATTTTATCCCGGTGTCAGCACTATGATTTCAAGAGAATCAGCATTGAGACGATCAAGGACCGGATGCAGGAACTGATGGACGTGGAGCATGTGGATGTGGAAGATAAAGCGCTGCGCTACATTGCGAAAGCGGCGGACGGTTCCATGCGTGACGCGCTGAGTCTTCTGGACCAGTGTATTGCATTTTATCTGGGGCAGAAACTGACCTATGACAATGTACTGGAAGTGCTGGGGGCAGTGGATACGGATGTATTCAGCAAGCTGCTCAGGAAAGTTCTGGAACGGGATGTCGCAGGCGTGCTGGATATTGTGGAAGAGCTGGTTATGCAGGGGCGTGAGCTCTCCCAGCTGGCGTCGGATTTTACCTGGTATTTAAGGAACTTGCTTCTGGTAAAAACTTCTGATAATATAGAGGATGTTCTCGATGTATCTACGGAAAATATGATGCAGCTTAAAGAAGAGGCTCAGATGATTGAGCCGGATATGCTGTTCCGCTTCATCCGTATTTTCTCAGAGCTGTCAGGACAGCTTAAGTACGCGACGCAGAAGAGAGTTATGCTCGAGGTCGCGCTGATTAAGCTGTGCACTCCTGCTATGGAGACGTCTCAGGATACGCTTCTTGACCGTATCCGGGCTGTGGAAGAAAAAGTGGAGAAAGGAATTCAGGCTGCTCCGGACCGAGTGGTCTATGTGAATGGCGGAGACGGAGGAGAGTCCGGGCATCCCGGCGGTTCATACGGCCAGGGACAGAGCGGACCGAAACCGGAACTGCCCAACGCAATTCCGGAGGATGTGCAGGAAGTTGTGAAGAACTTCCGTTCCATTGCGAATGAAGCGTCCGGAATGGTGCGGGGTTATCTTAAGAAAGCCCGGTTAAGTCTCGGAGGCGACAACAGACTTCTCATCGTGCTTCCCGACAGTCTGGCGGCAAGTGTTGTCGGAAGGGAAGATCATGTACAAGAGCTGGAAGACCTGATTCAGCAGAAGATCGGCAAGAAAGTGGAAGTTGAAGTGCGGTATGTCGAAGAAGGAAGGCACTTCGAAGATACATTTGTGGACATAGAACAGAAAATCAATATGGAGATTACAGTGGAGGATTAGATATGGCAAAGCGTGGCGGATTTCCGGGCGGCGGAATGCCGGGGAATATGGCGAACCTTATGAAACAGGCACAGAGAATGCAGCGTCAGATGGAAGAGCAGCAGAAAGAGCTCGAGTCAAAAGAGTTTACTGCGACAGCCGGAGGCGGCGCAGTGGAAGTGACGGTATCCGGAAAGAGAGAAGTTCTGAAGGTAAAACTTGCAGAGGAAGTTGTGGATCCGGATGATATCGAGATGCTGGAGGATCTGATTGTTGCGGCTGCAAATGAGGCGCTTCGCAAAGTAGAGGAAGAGTCCGGGGCAGCAATGTCAAAACTGACAGGCGGACTTGGCGGCGGAATGCCGGGAATGTTTTAATTGCAGCGGATATCAGACTGGATATAGATTTGCCGGGAGATATTTGCAGAGAATGAATTCGTAAGGGGGCACAGTTTGTCCCCTTACTTTAGCGTAGGTGCGGCGTATAAAAGCGGGCCGCGCTGTTTAGTATAGGAACAGGAGTATGACAGATGGATTATTACAGTAATCAGATCAGCCGCCTGATCGAGGAGTTTTCGAGGCTTCCTGGGATAGGGAGCAAATCAGCGCAGCGTCTGGCATTTCACGTGATCAATATGCCGGTCGAGCAGGTGGAGACTCTGGCGCAGTCCATTGTGGATGCCCGGAAGAATGTAAGGTACTGTAAGGTGTGCTGTACGCTGACAGACAGGGAAATATGCCCGATATGCAGTAATCCGGACAGGGATAAGAAGACGATCATGGTAGTCGAGACGCCGAGAGATCTTGCGGCTTATGAAAAGACCGGAAAGTATAACGGAGTTTATCATGTTCTTCACGGCGCAATCTCACCGATGCTCGGCGTGGGACCGGGGGATATCCGCCTCAAAGAGCTTATGGAGCGTCTGCAGGGGGATGTGGATGAGGTGATCATCGCGACGAATTCGAGTCTTGAAGGTGAGACAACTGCGATGTATATCAGCAAGCTTATCAAGCCGGTCGGGATCAAGGTGAGCAGGATAGCAAGCGGCGTTCCGGTGGGAGGAGATCTGGAGTATATCGATGAGGTTACTCTGCTTCGTGCACTGGAAGGAAGGACAGAATTATAGGAAAGAACCGGTTTATTTGATAGATTCGGTAATTTGTTTGGGATTTTGTGCACATGATTGGCTATTATCCCGATTGACCTGAGTTTTTTTAACCTATATAATCAAGGCGAGACTATCTGTTTCATTCAGGGTGAGAAACCGGAGATGAAATAAGAAATTCCGGGAAGAGTATTTATGTTGCCGTGTTTGGTGAATGAGAGAAAAGGAGACATCATGGATAAGTTAAAGTTAATGAAACTGGCAAACGAGATCCGAAAAGATATTGTGGTTTCCGTCCACAGTGCAAAGGCCGGTCATCCGGGCGGATCTCTTTCAGCAGCAGAGCTTTTTACGTATCTGTATTTTGAAGAGTTAAATATTGATCCGAAGGATCCGGCGAAACCGGACAGGGACCGTTTTGTTCTGTCAAAAGGACATACGGCTCCGGGACTGTACGCTGCGCTGGCTGAGAGAGGCTTTTTCCCGAAGGAAGATCTGCCTACACTTCGTCATGTGGGATCTTATCTTCAGGGACATCCGGATATGAAGAGTGTTCCGGGTGTGGATATGTCTTCCGGATCACTGGGACAGGGAATTTCCGCAGCGGTCGGAATGGCTCTTGCCGCAAAAATTTACGGAGACGATTACAGAGTATATACCCTTCTCGGAGACGGGGAGATTCAGGAAGGACAGGTATGGGAGGCAGCTATGCTGGCGGCACACCATAATCTGGACAACCTTGTTGTAATTGTAGATAATAACAATCTTCAGATTGACGGTGAGATTGACAAGGTCAACTCTCCTTATCCGATCGATGAGAAATTCGAGGCGTTCCGTTTCCATGTGATCAATATTGACGGAAATGATTTTGATCAGATTGATGCAGCGTTCAAAGAGGCGAAAACAGTGAAAGGGCAGCCGACAGCCATTATCGCGAAGACCATGAAGGGAAAAGGTGTTTCATTCATGGAAAACAATGCGGACTGGCACGGAAAAGCTCCAAACGATGAGGAATTTGAGATAGCAATGGAAGATCTTAAGAAAGAAGGTGAAGCGTTATGTCAGATGTAAAGAGAATTGCGACAAGAGACAGCTATGGTGCTACTCTGGCGGAACTCGGTACAGAACATGAGGATATCGTAGTGCTGGACGCGGACCTTGCGGCAGCTACAAAGACAGCTGTATTCCAGAAGGCACATCCGGAGCGCTTCATTGACTGCGGTATCGCAGAGGCGAATATGATGGGAGTGGCAGCGGGACTGGCAGCGGCAGGTAAAGTTCCGTTTGCAAGTTCATTTGCGATGTTTGCGGCCGGACGTGCCTATGAGCAGGTCAGAAACTCGATCGGATATCCGCATCTGAATGTAAAGATCGGTGCCAGCCATGCGGGAATCTCCGTGGGCGAGGACGGGGCAACACACCAGTGTAATGAAGATATCGCCCTGATGCGTTCGATCCCGGGCATGGTTGTAATCAACCCGTCCGATGATATCGAGGCAAAGGCAGCGACCCGCGCGGCTTACGAGCATGACGGTCCGGTTTACCTGCGGTTCGGCCGTCTGGCAGTGCCGGTATTCAACGATAAGCCGGATTACAAGTTTGAGCTCGGAAAGGGCGTCGTTCTCAGAGAAGGTAAAGATGTGGCGATCATCGCGACAGGACTTCCGGTATATAACTGTCTTGAGGCAGCTGAGAAGCTTGCTGCTGACGGAATCGACGCGAAAGTAATCAATATTCATACGATCAAGCCGATCGATGAGGAACTGATCGCAGCCGCAGCTCTGGAGACAGGAAAGGTTGTTACAGTTGAGGAACACTCCGTAATCGGCGGACTCGGAAGCGCGGTTTGCGATGTGCTCTGCGAAAAGGCACCGACAAAAGTGATGAAGATCGGTATCAATGACGTGTTCGGAGAGTCCGGTCCGGCGCTTGAACTGATTAAAAAATACGGTCTGGATGCAGACAGCATCTATGAAAAAGTGAAACAATTCGTGTAAACAGGAAACCATATATACAGAATTTTGAAAGGATCGGGGACGATTAAGTAAGTTCCCGGTCCTTTTTGTCGAACTCACATGACACCAACTGATAAATTAAGCTATTTCTGTGTGATATTCTCTTAGAGACGCCGGAAAAATAATTGATCAGGAAGGTGGAGTATATATGGAAAGACAGGTACCGAAAAATGTTCGTCAGATTGGAAATGTGAGCGACAGCCCGAAGATTTATGTGGAGGACTATGTAGATACTTTTTTTGCCCAGCTGTGTGAGAAGTGTGAGAAGGCAGGCGCCGGACCGATGGGAGCGTTCCTTGTGGGAGATATCCAGTACGGGGATGACGAGGAGTATGTGTACATATACGGGGCGATTCAGATGCATGATCTGAAGATGTCTGGAAATGAATACGTGATTGATGAGAGTACATGGAAACACGCCTATGAGGACTGCAAGCAGTATTTTGAGGACGGAGAGATGCTCGGCTGGTTTGTGGCACATCCGGGTGTGCCGCTTACCCCGGAAGCTTCGACGGTAAAACTTCACAAGAAATCTTTTCCAAAAAAGAATACCGTGTTTATAATGAAAGACCCTGTGGAAAAAGAAGAAACCTATTATGTTCATAAAATGAATGACCTGATGGAGATCGGAGGACATTACACGTATTATGAGAAAAATCCGTGTATGCAGAATTATATGATCTCAAGTCGAAAAAAAAATGGGACATTTCCCACGGAGACTGTGGAGGACAGAGCTGCAAAGGACTTTCGTAATCTGGTTAGAAAGCGGGGGGACCGCCAGAGAGGGAGAAGGCCAGGAGGTCTGATGTATGCGGCGAGCGCCTGCCTTGTCCTAGTACTTGTTGTGATGGGCGTATCGCTTCTGAACAGCTTTGACCGGATGCAGTCTGTGCAGAATACGCTGGACACGCTTGCCGGAGCTACGGATACTGTGGAGACAAGCGGTACTGTGACCGCGGTGACTCCGGAGGATGGTGCCGGAGACGGAGCAGGAGACAGTTCTGATGAAGCAGCTGGGGATGGAACAGAAGAAACCGCTGCGGATGCGTCTTCCGGAGCAGATGATGCTCAGTCATCAGATGGGCAGGCTGCTGATACGCAGTCAGCGGATACACAGTCAGTGGATGCTCAGTCAGCGGATACACAGTCAGCGAATGCTCAGTCATCAGATGCTCAGTCATCAGATGAGGGAAGCTCCGGGGATATAATCGTGACCGAGGGAAATGGAAGTGACGGGGTCTACACAGTGGAGGAAGGAGACACTCTTGCCATTATAAGCAGAAAGATGTACGGGGATGTTACCCATGTGGATGCGATCTGCAGGATGAACGGGATCACGGACGGCAACCTGATTTATGTGGGCCAGAAATTGCTATTACCGTGAAATCATGGTATACTGTGAACACTTGGCGAGGTATTGTCGAGCCTAGTGAGAACGCATACCTGATTTCTTGGCGAGGTATTCCACGAGCTTAGAAATCATGGTATACTCAACAGGACAATGTAAATCAGGAATAAGGGGATATATATGGCGCAAAAGAAAAAGACTTATCTTAAGATCCTGACACCCCCGGATGATCTGAAAGAGATAAAGAAGAAAGTACGCAGGTTCCGTCTGACAAAACTGCGTCGGATACTGGTGATCGTGGTGCTTCTCATTCTTGCTGTAAGCGGGACGTATCTTCTGATGAAAAATCAGAGTTATGAACATGCCCGCACAGCTTCAGAGTATCCGAGCAGTACATCGGATACAAGCAGTTACGCGCAGTTTGCCGATGGAATTGTAAGATATAACAGAGATGGTGTGGCATTTCTCAACCGGAGAAATGAGGAGCAGTGGATACAGCCGACTCAGCTGGGAAACCCGGTTATTGTGATCAATGATGAGGCGTTTGCGGTAGCTGACAATGGAGGTAACACGATTCTCGTATTTACAGAGGACGGGCTGAAAGGCGAGATAGAGACAACCCTCCCGATCGAAAGGGTGTCTGTTTCCAATCAGGGAATAGTCAGCGCGATTCTGAGAAATGACAGCACGCCGCTTATCATTTCTTATGATGCCGCGGGAAATATTCTCGTGGAACAGCAGGCATCCTGGAGTACGACAGGTTATCCGGTCGCTCTTGAAATGTCGGATGACGGAAATACACTGGCAGTTTCTTACGTATATGTAGAGGGGGCTGCCATGAAGTCCAGAATTATTTTCTATAATTTCGGCGAAACGGGACAGAACAGTCAGGACAATATCGTGTTCTCAGAGGATTATGACAGCACGCTGTTTGCGGATATTTTCTTTATGGGTGATGACCGGTGTGTGGCTGTCGGCGATGATTCCTTCATCATTTACAGCGGGACGCAGAGTCCGCAGGTTGAGCGGAAAGTCGAGATCAATCAGGAGATTCAGAGCGTATTTCATTCAGACAGGTACATCGGATTTATCCTGCTGAATCAGGAAAAATCAGGATATGAAGTGCGGCTGTACAATCGTCTTGGCGATCAGGTGACAAGCAGAGAGATCTCAGGACTGTATGAGAAGGTGAAGATCGACGGCGATGAGGTGATCATGACAGATGGAAGCAGATGCTGTATTGTCACGGTAAACGGAATTATAAAATATGAGGGCGACATTGATTTTACAGTGTCTGAAATATTCCGGGCGCCGGGGCTTAATAGATACTATGTGATAAACGTCGATGAATTGAGGATCATTTATCTGACGAAATAGGAGATGTTATGGATAACTGGCTTTTAATTATTGTAGCGGTAATTTTTGTAATCTGTATTATAGTGGGATATGTGAAGGGATTTTTGAAACTGGGTCTCTCGCTTCTGTCCACAATACTGACAATTATTCTCGTGCTTTTCCTGTCACCGTATGTGTCGGACGCACTGGCAAAATATACGCCGGTGGATGATTTTATACAGGAGAAGCTGGTGGAGGCATTTATACCGGAGATCTCACAGGAAGATCTGGCTCAGATTGACTTGAGCGGGACGCCTCTGGAAGACCTGTCCCAGGAGCAGCTGGCAAACTTAAGTGATCTGGATCTGGGGATGCTGGGGTTAACAGCAGATGATATATTGAGTGTGATCGGAGAGATTCCGAAGGATGTGCAGATTCAGCAGATTGAAAATGCGCCGTTCCCGGAATTCCTGAAGGAACAGCTCCTGGAAAATAATAATACAGCGATCTACAATGAGCTTGGGGTGAACAGTTTCCCGAATTATGTTGCGGCATATCTGTCCAGGATGATACTGAATCTGGTGGCTTTCCTCGTGACGTTCCTGCTGGCGATCATAATCGTGAAGGCGCTGATGTTTGCGGTAAATATTATCGGGGAGCTTCCGGTGCTTGGAATCGTGAATCACCTAGGCGGCGGAGCGCTGGGGCTGGTGCTGGCTCTGGTGATCGTCTGGCTCGGTTTTCTGGTTATGACTCTTGCGTATACGACGCAGGTCGGCAGCGCATGTTTTGAGATGATGGAGAAGAGCAGTATCCTTCGTTTCCTGTATGATACGAATCCGTTTCTGATCCGTCTGCTTGGGTTTTAAAATTGGAATGTTCAGCTATTTAGTTCAACAGCTATTTAGATCATCAACTGCCGGATTCAGATCAGACGAAAACAGAGTGGCTTTACAAGACATATTCTGCTGGGAGGGGGACTGTGTTCGGCTTCCGCTCCAGGGGATAAGGGAAACTAAGGAGTT
>DXGZ01000098.1 GCA_019113645.1 Candidatus Mediterraneibacter vanvlietii
TTTAGAAGTTCCCGGATTCTGGAACGGAACATGACAGGTACATCCCCTCGTCCAGAATACGTTTTTCTCAATCATCCGGTTTCGATTCCTGCCATACTTTTTGAGTCTGCTTAGTGAACTAAATAGCTGACCGGATGTTCCTGGAAATATCTCTCCCCATAGCGCATATCTCTCATAACATGATCCTTCAGTTCTTCCACGGATCCGAATTTGGTTTCCGGCCGCTCAAAATCACAGAACCTGGCTGTGATCTCCTTGCCGTAGGCATCCCCTTCGTATCCATAAACATAAACCTCAAGAAGACGTTTGCGTTCATCGGTAACCGTAGGTTTGATTCCTGCGTTTCCTACAGCGCCGTACCACTTCCCGTCAATCTTCACCTGGCATGCGTACACGCCGAACCGGGGCATGATCTTCTCTCTGGCGGGCTCGATGTTCATGGTCGGGAATCCCAGCGTCCGCCCGAGCTGCTTTCCATGCTCCACTATCCCTGTCATCTCATAAGGATATCCAAGCAGTTCTCCGGCCAGCTTTACATCTCCCTGGGCAAGTGCGTCCCGGATATAGGTGCTGCTGATCACAGTACCTGCATAGCGTTCCTTCTCGATTACATCCACAGTGAATCCATATTTTCCGGACAGCTTTTTCAGCAGTTCCGGTGTTCCCTTTTTCCCGTGTCCGAAGGTAAAATCTGTTCCGACAACAATATGAGCGGCATGCAGCTTCCTGTAGAGAATCTGATCCACAAACGCTTCTGCGTCCATTCCCCTTACATCCTCTGTAAAAGGATATTCAATCAGGCAGTCAACCTTTCCTTCCAGATGCTCTCTTCTCTCACGGTTTGTCATCAGCGCATCCCTGTGCATGTCAAAGGCACAGAGCACACTCTCGCACTTCTCCGATGCATATTCCCTGATCTTGTCCACCAGTTTCTGATGTCCTCTGTGGAGTCCGTCGAATTTCCCAAGCGTTACAGCCGTCGGACCACTGCCTGTATAAGACTCAATCCCTGTAATATATCTCATGTCTGTCATCTCCCGTTTTCCCGTTTCACAGCTTCCGGATCAAGGAACATTTTCTCAAGCCGGAAATTCTGTCTTCCGTCCCAGCGGTAAATACCGATAAAATTGCCCAGCGGATCATACACCCGGCAACGGCTGTTTTCTCCCGTAAGCGGACTGTGAAGAAGAGCCTTCTCCTCCGCCTGATCTCTCCGGAAAGGATTGCCGTTGTACGCCAGAGATGTATACTCCTTCTTCAGCACGATCTCCGGCAGATCTGAAAACATCTCATCCAGAGGGATCATCACTTCCTCAAGCCGGCCTGCTTCCTGCATCTGCTCGATCTCGGAAAGTTTCCTGCTTTCTTCCAGACAGAACCTGCCGACCCGGAGACGCTTCAGCTCCTTCATGCATCCCCCGGTTCCAAGAAGCTCTCCGATATCATTGCAGAGTGTCCTGATATAGGTTCCTTTCGAGCAGTCCACTTCCATGCGGATCTCCGGGAGCCGGATCTCACTGATCCGGATATCATGGATGGTCACTCTCCGGCTTTTCCGCTCCACGGTCTTCCCTTCCCGGGCAAGCTCATAGAGCTTCTTTCCGCCTACTTTGAGCGCAGAATACATGGGCGGTATCTGATCGTACTCACCGATAAACTTCCGGATGGCTTCCTCTGCCGCCTCTTCGGTAACATCACCGGTATTCCGCTCTTCCAGCACATTTCCCGTAATATCCTGGGTGTCTGTCGTCTTTCCGAGAAGCAGGACAGCCTCATACGTCTTATCCTTATCCGTCAGCATGTCGCAGAGCTTCGTCGCTTTCCCGAGACATACAGGGAGCACCCCCTCCGCATCCGGATCAAGGGTGCCCGTGTGACCGATCTTCTTCTGTCCGATGATCCGCCGCAGACATGCCACGACGTCATGGGAAGTATATCCTTTTTCCTTGTAAATATTCAGTACTCCGCTGATCATGCCTTCTCTTCCTGTTCCTTCATCCTCTTCATCTGAAGCGCGATCCGTCCTGTGATGTTGTTAATCACGTCATGGCTGGATCCTTTCATCGTAACTCCGGCTGCGCGCACATGTCCGCCTCCGCCGAAATACTTCGCGATCTCGCTGACGTCCACTTTCCCTTTTGAGCGCAGACTCACTTTAAAAAGCTGCGGCTGCATCTCGTGAAGGAAGATCGCAACCTCCACGCCTTTTGTCTGGCGAAGCTGGCTGACAATTCCCTCAAGGTCAGAAGGCTCTGCCTGGAAGAATTCCATTGATCGCTGACGAATCACAGATACGATGCACTGTTTATCCATAATCAGCATACTCTCAAGAAGCGCTCTTCCGAGGATCTGGTTCTGTATGTAGGTTTTCTCATAATAAGTCTTGTCAATAATCTCACTTCCGTTGATCCCCTTGCGCATCAGGCTGGCGGCGATCTCCATGGTTTCCGGCGATGTACAGGAATACTGGAACACTCCGGTGTCATGCACGATTCCCATATAGAGTGCCTCGGCGACCGGCTTCGTGATTTTCTCCTCATCCAGCAGACGGTACACAAGCTCGGATGTTGAACTTGCGTCCGGCACAATGTAATTGCTGTCCGCAAATGCATCATTGCTGACGTGGTGATCAATACAGAGGGTCTCCTTCGCCGCGTCGAAAAGAGGCGCGGAAAATCCAAGCCGCTGCTCATCTCCGCAGTCCAGGCAGATGAAAAGATCATACGGTTCCTGCGCTGCAATCTCTGATTTCACCTCATCCGTACCGGCGATCATCCGGTAGGATTCCGGCACCGGTTCCAGATATACGTCCGTGTCAATCTGCGGGTACTCTTCCTTCAGATACAGGTACAGGCCCATACAGGACCCGACACAGTCGCCGTCCGGGCGGACATGCCCGCCCAGCGCGACTTTGCGTTTTCCTTTCAAAATCTCTTTTAATTCAATACTCATATCAGTCTTCAGCTCCATCTCCTAAATCTCTGGTTACTTCGTCGATTTTCCTGCTGATATTAACCCCATACTCAATGGACTGGTCTACAATAAATTTTATTTCCGGCGTGTTCCGCATATTTACGGTACGGGCAAGCTCGCGGCGGATATATCCCTCCGCGCTCTGAAGCCCTTTGATCGTATCCTGTCGGGCTTTCTCATCCCCCAGGACACTGATATATGCCTTACACGTCTTTAAATCCGGAGCGACTTCCACAGCTACCACGGAAGTCATCGGGGCAACTCTGGGATCCTTGATCCCGCTGCGCAGGATATTGCTCAGTTCTCTCTGAACCTCGGCATTTACCCGTGTGTTTTTAATACTGTTCTTTCTCATTGCTGCTCCCTTATTTTCTCTCAATCTCGACCATCTTATAAGCTTCTACATGGTCGCCTTCTTTGATATCATTATAATTCTCGAATACGAAACCGCACTCATATCCGGCGCGGACTTCCTTCACGTCATCCTTGAATCTCTTCAGGGAAGCCAGCGGTCCGTCGAACATAACGATGCCGTCACGCACAAGACGTACCTTGCAGTTCCTCTCGAAGATACCATCCTGAACATATGCTCCGGCAATCGTGCCGACTCCGGACGCCTTGAATGTCTGGCGCACCTCCGCGTGGCCGAGAATCTTCTCCTCGAATACCGGATCCAGCATACCCTTCATTGCAGCTTCCACATCCTCGATGGCATTGTAGATGACTCTGTAAAGTCTCAGGTCAACACCCTCTCGCTCCGCAATTTCCTTCGCAGTGGAATCCGGGCGCACATTGAATCCGATAATAATCGCATTCGATGCGGAAGCAAGGATTACATCCGACTCGTTGATCGCACCCACGCCGCCGTGAATAATCTTGATCACAACTTCATCGTTTGACAGTTTCAGAAGGCTCTGCTTGATCGCCTCCACAGATCCCTGTACATCCGCTTTTACAACAATATTGAGTTCCTTTAAGTTTCCTTCCTGAATCTGGTTAAACAGATCATCGAGAGACATTCTTGACTTCGTCTCTTCAAGAAGTTTCACTTTATTCTGTGCGATAAATGTTTCCGCAAAGTTTCTTGCTTCTTTCTCGGAATCACATCCTACAAACACCTCTCCGGCGTTCGGTACATCGTTGAGTCCGAGGATCTCTACCGGCTGAGACGGTCCTGCCTCTTTGACTCTTCTTCCCTTGTCATCCATCATGGCACGCACACGGCCGTGAGCGCTTCCTGCAGCGATGGCGTCTCCTACATGAAGAGTTCCCTTCTGTACGAGCACGGTAGCCACAGAACCTTTTCCTTTATCCAGCTGTGCCTCGATCACAAGACCTCTTGCCGCGCGGTTCGGATTCGCCTTTAACTCCAGCACCTCTGATGTGAGAAGAATCATCTCGAGAAGCTCCGGAATACCTTCCTTCGTATGTGCGGATACCGGCACAAAGATCGTGCTGCCGCCCCAGTCTTCCGGAATCAGCTCATATTCTGTCAGCTCCTGTTTCACACGCTCGATGTTCGCGCCCGGTTTGTCGATCTTGTTGATCGCAACAATGATCTCTACGCCGGCTGCTTTGGCATGGTTGATCGCCTCCACGGTCTGCGGCATCACGCCGTCGTCCGCAGCGACAACAAGGATTGCGATATCCGTAGAGTTCGCACCGCGCATACGCATCGCAGTGAACGCCTCATGTCCCGGTGTATCGAGGAATGTGATCTTCTCTCCGTTGACCTCTACCATATAAGCGCCGATGTGCTGAGTGATTCCGCCTGCCTCGCGGTCTGTCACATTCGTGTGGCGGATCGCGTCGAGAAGTGAAGTCTTACCGTGGTCTACGTGTCCCATAACGCAGACAACCGGCGGACGTTTTACCATCAGGCTTTCGTCTTCCTCATCCTCTTTCAAGAGTTCCTCGATCACGTCTACAACTTCTTCCTTCTCGCAGAGAACGTCGAATTCCAGCGCGATCTCTTCTGCTGTCTCGTAATCAATCTCCTGGTTTACAGTTACCACTTTGCCCTGCAGGAAAAGTTTCTTAACGATTACGGACGGTACGACTTTCATCTTATCGGCAAGTTCTTTGATTGTAAGGACTTCCGGAATTACGATCTGTTTGATCTTCTCTTCCTTCTTCTCCTCCTGTTTCGGCTGCGGCTTCTTCACCTCTGCAACCTGTTTCTGCTTTCTGCCCTTCTTGCCCTTTCCTTCAAACGCCTCGTCTCTGTATTCTTTCTTCTTGTTATCTCTTTCTTTATCTTTTGCCTTGTTTCTCTGGCTCTTCTGCTGTTCCATCATCGGTGTTCCGACATCGTCCCTGCGGGAATCTCTTCTGTCAGAACGCGGACCAGCTCCGCCCTGGCGCTGATCACGGCCTCCTCTTTCCGTGCGTCCTCCTCTGCCGTTTTCGAACGGTTTTCCGCCCTGTCTGCGGTCGCCTCTGTCGCCTCTCGGCTGACGGTCACCCGCCGGACGGTCGCTGCGGGCCGGACGGTCTCCTGTCGGACGATCTGTTCTTGCCGGGCGATCTCCTGCCGGGCGTTCTGCTCTCGTCGGACGGTCGGAACGCACCGGACGGTCTCCGTTCGGACGTCCCTCACCTGCCGGACGTTCAGCTCTTACCGGACGGTCTGTTCTTGCCGGACGGTCCCCTGCCGGGTGTCTCTCTCCTGCCGGACGGCTGTTCTGTACCGGGCGATCTCCTGCCGGACGCTCTGCTGCCGGACGTGCGCTCTGTGCCGGGCGATCCCCTGCCGGACGTGCCGGGCGCTCAGCTCTCGCCGGACGATCCCCTGCCGGACGGCCTCCCTGTGCCGGACGCTGCGCCTGCCGGTTTCCCTGAATCCGGCTGCTGTTCTTTGAATTCTGCGGACGGATTACAAACGCGAGATTTTTCTTCTTCGGAGCTCCGCCCTCTTTTCCTTCCGCCTGTTCTGCCGGCTTCTCGCCTTTATCAGATCCGTTTCCGGATTTTGAAGAGAATTCCCTTCTGATTTCATCCGCTGTATTATCTTCCAGTGTGCTCATGTGATTCTTTGCCTCCACATTTTTCTTCTGAAGAATCTCCAGGAGTTCTTTATTGTCTATTCCAAGCTCTTTTGCAAGCTCGTGTACCCTCATTTTTGTCATACCAAACTACCTCCTTATGCATTCAATCTTCGCGGTTTTTAAGCTCTTTTTGAATCCCGTCTGCAAATCCATTGTCCAATATCGCCAGAGATGCACGGAATTCCTTTCCCATTGCATGCCCTAAGGTATCTTTATCTCCGTAAAAATAAATTGGAACTTTATAAAATTCACACATATCCCGAAACTTTTTCTTTGTGTTCTCCGATACGTCCGACGCGACAATCACAAGCTTCGCCCTTCCGGACTTTGTCTCCGTCTCCGTCATCATCTCTCCGCTTGCGCATCTTCCCGCTTTCATCGCCAGCCCGATCAGGGAGAGGACCTTATCCCTTCTGCTCAATACCATCCATCTCCTTTTCCAGTCTGTCATACACGTCCTGCGGAATCTCCTGCTTGAACGAACGCTCCAGCCCTTTGTTTCTGACTGCCTTCCGGAAACATTCGGCCGACCTGCATATATAAGCTCCCCGGCCGTTTTTCTTCCCTTCCGCGTCAACGACAAACTCGCCGTTCTCCGTCCGCAGGATGCGCATCAGCTCTTTCTTCATCTTCATCTCGCCGCAGCCCACACATTTTCTCATCGGGATTTTTTTCTTTACAGCCAAACAATTCACTCCTTCAGATTATGGTCTATCTATTCATTATCTGTCTCGATAAATTCGATTTCTTCCTCCGCGTCGTCCCCGGCATCATAGCTCTCATCATAAGATTCCCCGTAAGTGTCATCGCCGTAAGCTTCATCGTACGCTTCGTCACCGTATGCTTCGTCTTCCGCATACTCCTCGTCAAAATCACCTGTATAGCCTTCTTCGCCCATCAGGCCCATCTGTTCCATATAATTCTCCGGAAGATCGCCTGCCTCGATCGCCTGCGTCTCGCTCTTGATATCGATCTTGTATCCGGTCAGCTTCGCCGCCAGCCTTGCGTTCTGTCCTTCTTTTCCAATCGCCAGGGACAGCTGGTAATCCGGCACGATCACACTTGCAATCTTCTCCTCCGGATCAGCCATAACGGAAATGACCTTCGCCGGGCTTAACGCATTCTCAATCAGAAGCGCCGGGTTCTCATCCCAGTTGATAATATCGATCTTTTCACCTCTGAGTTCCTGCACAACCGCATTGACTCTTGCTCCGTTGATGCCGACGCACGCTCCTACAGGATCAACATTCGGATCATTGGACCACACTGCCATCTTGGTACGGGATCCCGCCTCACGGGCAATGCTCTTGATCTCGACGGTTCCGTCTCTCACCTCTGCAACCTCAGCCTCGAACAGACGCTTCACAAGTTCCGGATGTGTACGTGACACAAGGATCTTCGGTCCCTTCGGAGTGTTCTTCACTTCTACAATATAGAGCTTGATTCTCTCCGTCGGCTTGAATGTCTCTCCCTTGACCTGCTCATTCTCTGTCAGCATGGCGTCAGCTCTTCCAAGGTTAATGCTGATATTCTTTCCTACATAGCGCTGAACAATACCTGTGACAATATCCTTCTCTTTTTCAAAATACTGATCAAATACAACTTTGCGTTCCTCTTCCCTGATCTTCTGCAGAATCAGGTTCTTCGCATTCTGTGTCGCGATACGTCCGAATTCTTTCGAATGCACCGGAACCTGCGCCACATCGCCGATCTGAAGCGCGGAATCCAGTTTCTCCGCATCCTCGAGGCTGATCTCAAGCGCCGGATCCATCACTTCCTCAACCACTTCTTTCTCTGCATATACAGCATAATCGCATGTCTCTCGATCCATGATCACCTTAATATTCTCAGCTGTGCCGAAATGGTTCTTGCACGCACTCAGCAGAGAGTTCTCAATCGCGTCCATCATAACATCTTTGCTGATGTTCTTCTCTTTCTCAAGAATTGTCAATGCTTCCATTAACTCTGTGTTCATCGTTTTTTCCTCCTAATATTTAAAAATCCAGAGCCAGACGGATCAGCGCAATTTCTGTCCGTTCAAATGTCTGTTCATTATCATCTTCATATGCGATTGTAACAGTATTTTCATCATAGCTTTTCAGTATTCCGACGAATTCCTTCTGGCGGTCGATGGCACGGTAAGTTCTCACCTCCACCTCATCGCCAATACTCCTCGCGAAGTCTTTTTCCTTCTTGAGCGGCCTTCCGAGACCGGGCGAACTCACCTCAAAAACATAAGAATCTTCTATATAATCCTTCTCGTCAAGGATATCGGAGAAACGCCGGCTGACCGCCTCACAGTCATCTACCGTGATCCCGCCGGGCTTATCGATATACGCCCGCAGATACCAGGTTCCGCCTTCCTTTACATACTCCACATCCACAAGCTCAAAACCAAGCTCTGTGACAATCGGCTCTAACAGCCCTTCTGTCTTCTGTTCATATTCTTCTCTTCTGGACACGCTATACTTCCTTTCTTAAAAAAGAATCACACCAACAAAGAAGAGTGAACTTTCGTCCACTCTTCTGCCGGATTCTTTATGTAACTGTTGGTTAGTATACCACTGTTTTCCTGAGAATGCAAGCCTTTTGAGAAAAACAGTTCAGCCATGGGGCTGAGCGCCCGTATATGAGGAAAACAACGGCGCAGCCACAGCAAGCACGTCAGTGCGGTTTTCCGAATGGCGCGGCTGAACCCTTCTATTATCCCCGGTACTTCGTCCCGACCCCATCGCGTTTCGCCAGCTTCAGCCGGTTCAGAGTCACTTCCTTTTCATTATAATGAATCTTCGACTCTGTTCCTTCTTCAAAAAGATATACCTCCTCCAGTTCATCCTTTTTCTGGAGACGGATGCCGCGCACGCCGACCGCCGCTTTCTTCTTAACCGGAATCTCCGATACCGGGAATCTGAGGAAATATCCGCCGCGCGTCTGCAGCACCGCGTTCTGACTGTCATTTACCACTTTCACGCAGATCAGCCGGTCTTCCTCCTGCAGCTTCGTTGCCGCAATGGTTCTCTTGGACACCTGGAACTCCGTTCCTTCCACCCGCTTGATCATTCCCTGCGCGGTAGCAAACAGCAGGTGCGCGAACCGCATCTGCTCCGCGTCACAGACCATGATAATCTGTTCTTCCTCAGAGGAATAGTTGCTCACATTGTCGATCGGGGTGCCCTTGTCACGGAATTTTCCATAGGGCACATCCAGCACTTTCACCTGGTGCATTCTTCCCATATCCGTGAACACGCAGAGCCTTCCCGTGTTCGTACAGTGGACAATGTATTTATTCTCACTGTCCGCTGCCTCTTTGTTTCTCTCATAGACAGACACATCCACGGTCCGCGCATAACCGAAACGATCCATGAGGAATACGACTTCCTGCTCCTCAATCTTCTTCTCTTCATAAACAGCTTCCTCTGCGTTTTCGATCACTGTGCGGCGTTTCCGTCCGTACTCTTTCTTATAGGAATCCAGTTCTTCCATGATCACCCCTGCCATGGAATCATAGTTGTTCAGAATATCCTCATAGCGGGCAATGTTCGCCAGTGTCTGCTCATGCTCTGCCCGGAGCGCTTCGATCTCAAGACCGATCAGGCGGTAGAGACGCATCTCGAGAATCGCTGTTGCCTGACGCTCGGTAAAGCGAAGAAGCGCAGCCATCTTTTTCGAGATTTTGGACTTGAAGGTGATGTTGTCCGTCACACCGTTTACAAGACATTCCCGCGCGTCTTTCACTGATTTACTTCCTCTGAGGATCTCGATAATCAGGTCAATGACATCGCATGCCTTGATCAGACCTTCCTGAACCTCGCTCTTCTCCTGCTCTTTTGCGAGAAGGGTCTGGTACTTTCTCGTAGCAAGCTCAAACTGGAAATCCACGTGATGCTCAATGATCTTCTTAAGCCCCAGTGTCTCCGGTCTTCCGTCTGCCACTGCCAGCATATTGACGCCAAAAGTATCTTCCAGACGGGTCTTCTTGTACAGCATGTTCTTGAGGTTCTCTACATCGGCTCCCCGCTTCAGCTCCAGCACGATCCGGATTCCTTCTTTGGATGACTGGTTCGAGATATCCACGATATCTGTTGTCGTCTTCTTCTCCACAAGAGCTGCCACATCATTTAAGAATTTCCCGATGCCGGTTCCGATCATCGTGTACGGGATCTCACTGATGACAAGCTGCTTCTTGCCTCCTTTGAGTTCTTCGACCTCCACTTTACCCCGGATCTTGATCTTGCCCTGTCCGGTCTCATAGATGTTCAGGAGTTCATCCTTGTTTACAACGATTCCTCCGGTGGGGAAATCCGGACCCTTCATATATTTCATCAGCTGCTTCGTGCTGATGGCATCGTTCTTCATATAAGCCTTGACCGCGTCGATGACTTCTCCAAGGTTATGGGTTGGGATGCTTGTCGCCATTCCGACTGCGATTCCCTCCGCCCCGTTTACAAGGAGATTCGGCACACGCACGGGAAGAACAAGCGGCTCCTTCTCTGTCTCATCAAAGTTCGGTCCAAAGTCAATGACATTCTTGTCCAGATCTGCAAGACAGACTTCCTGTGTAAATTTCGTAAGCCTTGCCTCCGTATAACGCATGGCAGCCGCCCCATCTCCTTCGATGGATCCGAAGTTTCCGTGCCCGTCCACAAGGATCTGCCCCTTCTTGAAATCCTGCGCCATGACAACGAGCGCCTCGTAGATCGAGCTGTCGCCGTGAGGATGGTATTTACCCATCGTATCTCCGACAATACGGGCGCATTTCCTGTACGGTCTGTCATAGCGGATCCCCAGCTCATACATGTCATAGAGCGTACGCCTCTGAACCGGTTTCAAACCGTCCCGAACATCAGGAAGCGCACGGGAGATAATAACGCTCATGGCATAGTCGATATATGATTTCTTCATAAGATCGGAGTATTCCGTCCTTATGATCTGTGATTCACTGTTCATACTCTGTCTCCTTCGTTCCTACCCTTATATATCAAGCTCCGCCTCTGTCGCGTTCTCATAGATAAACGCGCGCCGCGGCGGCACCTCTGTTCCCATGAGCATCTCTGTCACACTGGACGCCATCCGGGCATCCTCGATCTCCACGAGCTTCAGCAGCCTGCGCTCCGGGTCAAGGGTCGTCTCCCAGAGCTGCTCTGCGTCCATCTCTCCAAGACCTTTGTATCTCTGAAGAGTAAACGGTCCTTTGTGGGTTTTCCTGTATTTCTCCAGCGCCTTGTCATCGTACAGGTACTCTTCTTCCCCGTTTTTCGGCATGGCTTTATACAGGGGCGGCATGGCGATATACACATGGCCCTCATAGATCAGTTCCGGCATAAAACGGTAGAACAGGGTAAGCAGAAGGGTGGAGATATGCGCTCCGTCCACATCCGCATCCGCCATGATAATGATCTTGTCGTAACGCAGCTTCGTAATATCAAAATCATTTCCGTATCCTTCGGAAAAGCCGCAGCCGAACGCGTTGATCATGGTCTTAATCTCGGCGTTGGCAAGAATCTTGTCAATGCTCGCCTTCTCCACATTCAGGATCTTACCGCGGATCGGAAGGATTGCCTGGAAGTTCCGGTCTCTCGCGGTCTTTGCCGACCCGCCGGCGGAATCTCCCTCCACGATGAAGATCTCACACCTCTTCGGATCCCGGCTCTCGCAGTTTGCCAGCTTCCCGTTGCTGTCAAACGAATACTTCTGTTTCGTAAGAAGATTCGTCTTCGCCTTCTCCTCAGTCTTCCGGATCTTCGCCGCCTTCTCCGCACTGGAGAGCACGGTTTTGAGCGTATCCAGATTCCGGTCAAAATACCGCACAATCTCCTCGCCCGTCACTTTGCTGACCGCCTTTGAGGCATCCGGGTTGTCCAGCTTCGTCTTCGTCTGGCCCTCGAACCTGGGATCCGGGTGCTTGATGGAGATGATCGCAGTCATGCCGTTCCGGATATCCGCTCCGGTAAAGTTCGAGTCCTTCTCCTTCAGGATACCCAGCTCCCTTGCGTACTGGTTCATAACAGTGGTAAAGGTTGTCTTGAAACCTGTGAGATGAGTTCCGCCCTCTGCATTGTAAATATTGTTGCAGAATCCGAGCACATTCTCATGGAATTCATTGACATACTGAAACGCTCCTTCCACCTCGATTCCGTCTGATTCTCCCTTAAAATAGACCGGGTCATGAAGGGTCTCCTTTTTCTTGTTCAGGTCCCGGATAAATCCGAGGATTCCGTCCGGCTCATGGTATTCGATATGTTCCGGCGTATCTCCTCTCTTGTCATCAAAATAAATCGTAAGTTCCGGGTTCAGGTAAGCGGTCTCGTGCAGCCTGCTCTTGACCTCCTCCGCCTTGAACCTGGTCTTCTCAAATATCGTGTCATCCGGCAGGAAGTTGATCGTTGTGCCTGTTTTTCTCGTCTTGCCTACTTTCGGCAGCAGGCCGTCCTCCAGCTCGATCACCGGAACGCCCCTCTCGTAACGGTCATGGTGTACATACCCCTCACGGCTGATCTTCACGTCCATATAAGCAGACAGCGCATTCACAACGGAAGAACCCACGCCGTGAAGTCCGCCGCTTGTCTTGTATGCCGAATCATCAAATTTACCGCCTGCATGGAGGGTGGTGAACACAAGCCTTGCAGCGGAGACGCCTTTCTGATGCATCCCTACCGGAACTCCGCGGCCGTTATCCGACACCGTAGCAGAGCCGTCCTTTTCAAGAACCACGCGGATCTCCGAGCAGTAGCCTGCCAGATGTTCGTCCACGGCATTGTCCACGATCTCATAGATCAGATGGTTCAGGCCCTTTGTAGACACACTTCCTATATACATACCCGGACGCTTGCGGACAGCTTCAAGCCCTTCCAGAACCGATATACTGTCAGCATCATAAGTATTATTACCTGCCATTTACTCTTCTCCTTCTGATCCGGCCATATCGCACCGGCCGGACTATATTCGTCATCTGCATTCTGCCGCAAGGGCAGAACAATCCATTTGATACTATAGCATCTGGTTTGAGAATTTTCAAGTAACAAGAAATAACCCTATTTGATTAACTATCCCATAATCACATGATACAGTGTATCCGCGAGCACCTCCATGGCATTCATCATCTCTTCCACCGTGTTCGTCTGTGCCCCAGCCTCAACCAGAAGAGACTTCGGGAGCAGATGCAGGTTATAACGGTATGCTCTCAGATAGATGTGCCGCACAAATCCCGGATACAGACTCTCGGACGCAAGCTGCATCTGCAGGGAAAACGCAAGATTATCCTGAATATACGGATTGTACAGATAATCGATATCTCCGTTTGTCCGGGAACGGCTAAGCCCGTTGAAATACATGATCTTCGCAGTCGGTTTCCCGTTGATCTCCGTCACCAGGTGGGTGCCTTCCGCCACACCGTCCCTGTGAAGGTCTATGGCGACCTCCAGAGTAGGATTTGCCTCGATTATGGGGCGCACGGAAGCCTCCGCGTTCTCGTATGCATTACTCCGGTCAAGCTGTCCGTTTATGATGTCATAGACTCCGGTGTCATGGATTGTCTCTATCCCTTTTTCATTTAAGAGCTGAGTCAGATAATCCCCCACCCCGACAATGCTTGTCGCCGGATCCCCCGGCGTGGAATCCACGAACTCTTCCTGTGAATGCGTGTGGAAGATCAGAATCTTCGGGCCTCCCGTTGTGTTGTCTATCTTCATACTCCGCCCCAGCAGATCATCTGCGTTGAGCTGCTCCGGCCCGATCATGGTGGAGCTGTCAACCGTGTAGAAATTACTCAGAAGATAATCAAAATCCCGAAGCTTCTCAATCGACATATCAACAGTGGGCGTCACCGGCGCCTGCGCCGCCTCCTCGGACTCGTCCGGCTCACCCACAAGATTGCCGTTCTCATCTACTGCGTTCTCATCATTTGCCTGGGCTTCCAGAATTTTCGCCAGTGTTTCCTCGTCTTCGATGGAAGGATCAGCAGCCGCATGATCTTCCGTGTACTTTATAATCGGGAGCCAGGCGAGTGTCTTATCCCTGACCCACTCCTGCACGTTATTGTCCGGCGGCTGATCCACCCAGACGAGACCGGGCATGTACATCTCTTCCGCCCACGTCAGAAGCTGATTCTGAAAATGATATCTCCAGTTTCCGTCAAATCCTTCTGCACTTATAATGATCACACAGGCAGCGATCAGCACCGCAGCTGCCGCCGTTCCTGTCTGTCTGATATTCGTGTTGATAAACCGGTTCATAACTCCTGGCCGCATCTCCTTTTCTCAGTTCTCCTGAAATTGTATGCTGCCAAAAGCCCTGTTATGATTCCATCTAATAAAGCGCAGTCTGTCTACGCCTGTTCCATAAACAGCATATTAATTGCCTCGGAAATGGTGTGACTGATCTGATGGATCATCTCGTCCACATCCTTCGGTGTCATGAACATTCCGTTTAAATGCGGGGCGATAAGCTCCCTGACAAAAGCATATTTCTCGCCCGGATTATAGGACTTCAGCACTTCACCCACACCTTTCAGCGACTCTGACGACTCCAGCGCCCGGATGAAATTTTCCATAGTGTCATTCACAATCGTAGCCGCGTCCACAACAGTGGGAACGCCGATCCCGATCACAGGCACACCGATAGATTCTTCATTCATGCCGCTTCTGTGGTTGCCGACTCCGGATCCGGGGTGGATCCCTGTATCCGCAATCTGAACCGTCCGGTTGAGTCTCCTGCTGTTCCGCGCTGCCAGCGCATCCACTGCTATCACAAGATCCGGATGGGTCTCCTGCACGATCCCCCTGACAATCTCCGCGCTCTCCATGCCGGTCTGTCCCATGACTCCGGGAACTACCGCACTGATCATACAGGCATGCTCCATCCCCATGGCGTACTTTCCGTACTCTTTTACAATATGTCTTGTCACAGAGAGATGATCCGCCACATATGGTCCCAGGGCGTCCGGCGTTACATCACGGTTTCCCAGACCGACCACAAGTACGGACAGATCTTCGGATTCCTTTTTCTTCTCTCCGGATATGTTCTTGTCCACCAGCTCCCGGATGTATTTCGAGAGTTCTTCCGCGATCTCCATATGCAGATCCTCATCCGGCACTGCCAGGTTCGGAGTCTCCAGCGTCAGATAAGTGCCCACCGGTTTTCCCATTGCCTTCGCGCCGTTCTCCGTGGTAATCTCCACCCGGGTCAGGCGCAGTTCCCGCTCCTCATCATAGTTCTCTTCAAGAACTACGCCCTGCACTTCCACGTCATCTGACTCAAAACGTTCCTTCTCCTCCAGAGCAAGATCCGTTCTCACACTGTAATTTCTCATCATGACTCATCCTCACTTTATCACTTTCTGGATTACATAGTTTTTGCACTATTTCTTAAAATATGTATTGACAACGCCCGTCCGTTAGAATAAAATGAATGAGTATGTTCCAGCGGAGCGTCCGTGTCCGAATCTGCCGGAACACATAATCAATCATGATGAATTTTCATATTATATTTGGAGGTGTACAGATTGGCTAACATTAAGTCTGCTAAGAAAAGAATTTTAGTAAACGAGACAAAGGCTGCAAGAAACAAAGCAATCAAATCAAAAGTAAAAACTGCTGTAAAGAAGGTTGACGCTGCGATCGCCCAGAACGACGCAGAAGCTGCCAAGACTGCTCTTCGCGCAGCAATCGTAGAGATTTCCAAAGCAGGAAGCAAAGGTGTTTACCACAAGAAAACTGTTTCCAGAAAAATCTCTCGTCTGTCAAAAGCTGTAAATGCGATTGCTTAATTTAACATAGAGACATTACAGAAAATAAAAGGCATCCGCTTCCGTCACGCGGATGCCTTTTTCTATTCTCTTTTCTTCCTTTTTCCGGACCTCCCCGCTCAGAGTTTCGCATACCCGAAGCTGTTGATAATTCCGTCCAGCCGGATTCCCTCCTTACACATCGGGCACTCGTGCGCGCTGTACACGTGATAGTCCGGAAGATCCGAACTGGTAAAAATCGTCTTTACCTCCATCCCGGCCACTTTTGAAATTGCACTGAATACCGCACAGATCCCGCAGACTGTTCCCCCGTAATAAAGCACGGATTCAATCGCCTGCATGGTCAGTGTTCCGGTTGCCATGGAATCTGTCAGAATCAGCACCTGTTTGCCGTAAATCATTCTCTGACTGTTCTCCCGAAACAGGATCTGGCCTGTGGAATCAAACTCCGGGGTAACAACGGAAATATTATTTCCCGCGCTCATGGAAACATTCGATCCGTCTGCCAGTGACTCTGCCATAAATGCTCCGATCACTTCCATGTTTTTCAGGCAGACGATCGTATCGACCATTGTGTTTGTCATATACTCCGCTGCCAGCGTCCGCGCGGTTTCCCTCGCATTGTTATGCCGGTTCTTCACAGTCGACATGTCTATGTAGGTGTTAACATGCGAGTTTTTTGTCGCAAAATGTCCGCTCAGCATCTTGATCCGGGCTTTCGGATTTTTCGTCGACCTTAAGTTTACAAATCTTTCATCCATACCGTTCACTCCCTTCTGCAGTATTACCTGAATCCATTTTAGCACAGGCAGAAGGTTTTGTCAGTAAACGCGTATATTTTTATTATATTGTCTGATAGTTCACCCTTGCTTTTCCTGATACTTTTTCCCTTTCAACGCAGGCCAGACAGTCACAAGCATGGTTGCAAAGCTCGCCGTGCCGCCAATCACATTTGAGATCGGTTCTGCCAGGAAAACGCCGTTAGTGCCGAGATCTCCCACCATGGGCAGCAGAAGGGTCAGGGGGACAACGATAATCACCTTTCGGAACAGGGAAAAGAACACAGCCTGTTTCGGACGATTCAGCGCCACATAGGTGGACTGTCCCGCAAACTGCAGCGACATCATGAAAATTCCGCAGAAATAAATGCGCATTGCGGGAATCCCCTTTGCAATCAGCTCCTGCTCCTGTGTAAACAGATGGAGGAAAAATCTCGGTTCAAAAAACAGCACCGCCCACATGACTACGGAGAAAATGATGCATCCTGCTGTCATAAACTTGATCGCTGACTTCACCCGTTTATAGCAGCCTGCTCCATAGTTATAGCCGATCACCGGCTGGGCTCCTGATGTCAGCCCTGTCACCGGCATGGTGATAATCTCGCGGACAGAATTGATTACAGTCATAATCCCCACATAGAGATCACCGCCGTGCCGGGCGAGCACTGCATTGCACACGATCTGCACGGTTCCGTTTGTCACGGACATAACGAAACCCGATGTTCCGAGCAGCGTGATCTCCTTAACCAGCGCAAAGTTCAGTTTTAAAGATTCTCTTGTCAGCCGCAGGAGCGCTTTCTTTCCGGTCAGGAACCGCAGCACCCATACCGCGGACGCCCCCTGGGAAATTACTGTGGCAATCGCAGCCCCGCGAACTCCCAGACCGAACACAAAAATAAAAATCGGGTCCAGAATAATGTTCATCACAGCTCCGAGGAGCACTGTGAGCATCCCCATCCTGCCGAACCCCTGCGCATTGATGAAATTGTTCATCCCCAGACTCGTCATGACAAACAGAGTTCCGATCAGATAGATTGTAATATACTGATCTGCATAAGAGAAGGTATCGCTGCTGGCGCCGAACAGATAAAGAATCGGTCTTTTGAAAATCAGGCAGAGCATCATCAAAACCGCCCCGCTTACAATCAGCATGGAGAAGGAGTTGCCCATCACATTCTGCGCCCGTTTTTCCTCGTGTCCGCCCCTCGCGATCGAACAAAGCGGCGCTCCTCCCATCCCGAAGAGATTTGCGAAAGCGGAGATGATCGTGATAATCGGAAGACAGAGCCCGATGCCGGTGAGCGCCTGCGCGGAGGCATGCGGCAGATGTCCGATATAGATCCGGTCGACCACACTGTAGAGCACATTGATGAGCTGCGCCACTGTCATGGGAAGCGCCAGACCGAATATATGCCGCGCAATACTCCCCCGGCTGAAATCATTTTCCGATGCGGCCATTTTCATTCCCTCCTTTTCTCATTTCTTCCTGTCATTCCTTCTGACTTACTGTGGTGTACACAGTCCAAAAGCGCCCGGCAGGTTGATGCCTGCCGGGCGCTGAACTCTTCTTCATTCTGATACGTATGGATTAGTTGTTGATCAGCTTATCCTCATCGCTCCAGCTGTAGAGTTTTCTGATCTCTTCTCCGATCTTCTCTGACGGATGCTCGGCAGCAAGTTTTCTCATTGCGCGGAAGTGAGCCTGTCCGCCTGCCTCTGACATATCAAGCAGGAAGTCTTTTGCGAATGTACCGTCCTGGATGTCTTTGAGGATCTGTTTCATCGCTTTCTTTGTATCTTCTGTGATGATCTTCGGTCCTGTGATGTAATCGCCATACTCAGCTGTGTTGGAGATAGAGTATCTCATTCCTGAGAATCCGGACTGATAGATCAGGTCAACGATCAGTTTCATCTCATGGATACACTCGAAGTAAGCGTTTCTCGGATCATATCCTGCCTCAACAAGTGTCTCGAATCCTGCCTGCATCAGAGCGCACACACCGCCGCAGAGAACTGCCTGCTCGCCGAAGAGGTCTGTCTCTGTCTCTGTACGGAATGTTGTCTCAAGGATGCCGGCTCTTGCTCCGCCGATTGCCAGTCCGTAAGCCAGCGCTCTGTCAAGTGCTTTTCCTGTGTAATCCTGCTCTACAGCTACCAGACACGGAGTACCTTTTCCAGCCTGATACTCGCTTCTTACTGTGTGTCCCGGAGCTTTCGGAGCGATCATTGTAACGTCCACGTTAGCCGGCGGTACGATCTGTCCGAAGTGAATGTTGAATCCGTGAGCGAACATGAGCATGTTGCCTTCCTCAAGATTCGGCTCAATGTCGTTTTTATATAATGCAGCCTGTTTCTCATCGTTGATCAGAATCATGATGATATCCGCTTTCTTAGCAGCCTCCGCCGCTGTGAAAACTTCAAATCCCTGAGCCTCTGCCTTTGCCCAGGATCTGCTTCCCTCATAGAGACCGATGATAACATTGCATCCTGACTCCTTTAAGTTCAGAGCGTGCGCATGTCCCTGGCTTCCGTAACCGATGATCGCGATTGTCTTTCCTTCAAGAAGGGAAATGTTACAATCTTCCTGATAATAAATTTTTGCTGCCATTTTGCATTCCTCCTATAATGATAATAATTAAAAATATGCTACATCCTTACTTCCTCTGGAAAGTCCGGTGATACCGGTTCTCGCAAGTTCCAGTATCTCATAACCTTTCAGAAGATTCAGGAATGCTTCCAGTTTAGACTGAGTTCCTGTGAGCTCAACGATCAGAGAGTCTTCCTCCACGTCAACAATCTTGGCTCTGAATATATCTGCAACCGAGATAATCTCGCCCCGCTGAGAAGCATCGGCCCGCAGTTTCACCATAATCAGTTCACGGCATACAGACTCTTCATCTTTCAGCACCTTGATCGCCACTACGTCTTCCAGCTTTCTCACCTGTTTTTCGATCTGCGACAGAATCAGTTCATCCCCGGATGACACGACCGTGATTCTGGTAAATCTGGGATCTGCCGTCATACCTGCGGTAATACTGTCAATACTGTATCCGCGCCGGCTGAATAATCCGGCGATTCGGCTCAGCACACCTGGATTGTTATCTACAAGCAGTGAAAATACCTGTCTTCTCATCCAATTCTCTCCTTCCGTTTTAAAAAACAGAGTGCATTCTGTTTTTGTCTTTTATAATATTACCAACTGCGCCAGTCTTTGTCAAGCGATTGGCGGGATATTTTCTCACCTATTTTGTAATAACATTTCCAGCGGAATCAAGTACGCCCGGAAGCTGCTCACCCCTGGGTTTCGATCTTCTCCGCGAGCTCGTTTAAGTACACCCACCGCTCTGTCTTTTCATCCAGCTGAGCCTGTGTCTTGTCCTGCTCCTCCATCAGTTCCCGAAGTTTCACGGAGTTGGTTGCGTTAGCTGCGATCTGCCTCTCGATTTCAGACAGCTTCTCCTCCAAAGCGGCGATCTCATCATCAATGGTCTCGTATTCCCGCTGTTCCTTATAGGTAAATTTCAATTTTGAGGAATGTGTCTTCCAGCTTTTTCCTGCGCCTGATGCTCTTCCGGAGACAGCCCCGGTTCCATCCGCGCTTCCATCCGTGCTTCCACCTGTGCTTCCATCCGCTCTTCCACCCGTGCTTCCGCCGTTTTCCCGCTTTTTCGCTTCCAGATAGTCTGTATATCCGCCCTCATACTGCCGGGCATGTCCCTGTCCGTCCAGCTCGAAGATCCGATCCACCACATTGTCCAGAAAGTACCGGTCATGAGACACGGTGATCACAATGCCGGAAAATGAGTTCAGATAATCTTCCAGTATGGTGAGCGTCGGAATATCCAGGTTGTTCCCCGCCTCGTCAAAGAGAAGCACATTGGCGTTCTCCGCGAGGACGCCCAGCAGATACAGGCGCCGTTTCTCCCCGCCCGAGAGTTTCCCGATCGGCGCATACTGCATATCCGGTGTGAACAGGAACCTCTCCAGAAGAGCCGAGACACTGATCTTTCCGTCCGTTGTGGTGATATATTCTGCAATGTCCTTCACATAATCGATCACTCGCTGGCTGTCATCCATATGATGCTCTTCCTGCGCAAAATATCCGATCCGGATGGTCTCGCCGATCTCCACGGATCCGGAATCCGGCTCCACGATTCCTGCTATCATCTTGAGAAGCGTGGATTTCCCGCAGCCGTTGGGTCCGATAATTCCAAGGCGCTGATTCCTGAGCACAATATAATCAAAATCTTCCAGTATCTTCTTCTCACCATAGCTCTTGCTGATGTGGTGAAGCTCTATCGTCTTCTTCCCCATCCTGGTCTCCACAGATCCAAGCTCCACCGTCTGATCCTGAACCGGAGCCTGGCCGTTTTTCAGCGCCTCAAGGCGTTCCAGTCTGGCCTTCTGCTTCGTCGTTCTGGCGCGGCATCCCCGCTTCGCCCACTCCAGCTCCATCCTGAGAACACTCTGACGCTTCCGCTCAGAGGCGAGTTCCATCTCTTCCCGCGCCGCCTTCAATTCGAGAAATCCGGAATAATCCGCATCATACCCGTACATCTTCCCCTGGCTGATCTCCAGAATCCGGCTGCATACCCGGTCAAGGAAATACCGGTCATGAGTCACCATGAGCACGGTGCCACGGTACCCTCTCAGGTATTCCTCCAGCCAGGTGATCATCTGCCCGTCCAGATGATTGGTCGGCTCGTCCAGAAGCAGCACATCGAAATCATCCGAAAGAGTTCTTGCCAGCACAACCCTTCGTTTCTGTCCCCCGGAGAGTGTTTCGATCTTCTGGTCAAAGTCATTGATGCCCAGCTCCATCAGGTTTGCTTCCACCTGCCAGTTCATGTCTCCCGCGTCCTCCAGCGCATAGGAACGGATATCCGCGCCTTCCGGGAATACAGGGTTCTGAGGTACCCAGGCGATCTTCAGCCCGTTCTGTCTTATAATCTGCCCCTCATCCGGCGTCTCCTCGCCGGCGATCATCTTAAGCAGTGTGGATTTTCCGGTTCCATTGATCCCGACGATCCCGATCTTATCCCCCTGCTGCACGCCGAAGGAAGCGTCCTCATAGATCACTTTCTCTCCGTATATTTTGCTGATATGTTCTATATTGATAATGTTCATACTCTCAGAATCTCCTGTTATCTCTCTTTATTTACCGTTTCTCTTCTCTTCGGGGAATTCCAGGCGGACCGTAAAGATATTCCCGTCAAGCGACGCGTCCGCAGATCCTCCCATGCGCTCCGCAAGGCCTTTTGCAATCGAAAGCCCAAGTCCTGCGGAGGTGTGTGTCCTCGCGGAATCCGCCTTATAAAAGCGCTCAAAGACCTGACTCATATCGATCTCCTCCGGGTGTTCCGTATCATTGGAACAGAGGAACACAGCCCGTCCGTTTTCCTGAAAAAGCCGCAGCGAAATCCGGCTGTTCCCGTGAAGCAGCGCGTTTTTAATCAGATTCTGCAGGACACGGCGCAGCGCCTCTTCATTTCCCATTGTGTAGAGCCGTTCCTCGCAGAAGTCTGCCTCGGGTTCGATCCCCTTTTTCTGAAATTCTTCATAGAAAGAAAACACCACGTCATAAACGCATTTCCCGAAATCCACTGTCTCTGTCTCAATCTCGTAGTCCTCATCCTGCAGCCGTGTATATGTGAAGAGTTCCTCCAGCATACTATTCAGGCTGCCGATACGAGTTTGAATAATCCGGATATATTTCTGCCGCTCCTCCTCTGAATCACTCTGCATGAGAAGCTGAAAATATCCGTCCAGTGAGGTCAGCGGAGTGCGGATGTCATGAGAAAGATTCGTGATCGTCTGCTTCAGACGCGCTTCGTTGTTCCAGACATCCTCTCTGATCTCCCTGGACTGATCCACAATATCATTGATTCCGTCAATCAGCTCATTCAATTCGGGAAACGGAAGGCCTGAGGTCAGCCGCATATTTGTTTTCTGCTTTTTCATAAACAACAGATGGCGGCAGATCTCCCGGATCTGTCGCCTGTATAAAATCATTATAGTAACAGCTGTGACTGCCGCAGCTGACGCGGCAACTGCCCATATCATCATCGGCTCTATTCTCCTTATCGAACATCCCGCTTTTTCACGATCAGTATGGCCAGCAGTGTGGACATGAGAAGGAACCCGCATCCGACCGCACACCCGCGGGCAAGGATATCTCCGGCGGAACCCAGCCCTGTCTGAACGATATTCTGTTCCAGCATGTACCGACTGATATCAAAGTTCCACTCCGGCCGGAAATGAAGTACCACACGGTTGAAAGCTGAATAGAAAGGCACTGTCAGCCCCATGATCATCAGAATCCCCGCTGTCATACTGAATGCAGAACTTCTGGTCAGTACGCACAGAAGCTGGATCAGAGCAACGAATCCCAGATTCAGCAGATACTGCACACCAAGAAAAGCGAACAGATCTGCGGATACTCTGATACATACCCTGTCTCCCCAGAGAATCATGGCGCTTAAGGTAATCACCGCCGCAAACACAGCCATCATCAGAAACACCTGCAGGGCTGCTGCCGTCATCTTGGAGAGTGCCAGCACTCCTCGGTTTGGCAGCTGGCCTGCGATATTCTTAATGTAACCGTTTTTCTGCTCCGCGCTCATGAACAAGGCTGCAAAAATAATGCAGAGCAGTGTGAGCAGACCGCTTTTTATTCCTGAACCGGCCAGCTCCGCGGCATCGATATCTCCCGACACCCATTGAGGATTTGTATCTGAATAAATACCGAGCTGCGTGTCGGTATTATCTTCATACTCTGCCTCCATCTGCCGGGCATACTGCTGATCATCTGCTATGGCCTGAAGGTCCATATCAGTCATCATAATAAAGAAAACCGCAAGCCCTGCTGTAAAAATCAGAATCACCCACGTAGAAATCGAGTGAAACATACGATAAACATCCATTCTGATCAGATTAAACATTGACAGCACCTCCTGTAAGATTTAAGTAATAGTCTTCCAGAGCTTCATTCTTCACTGTGATTCCCATGGTCTTTACCTGATTCCTGGCCAATGCCATGGTAATCTCTCCGCTGTCATTCAGACGTTCAAATATATGGATGGTATCAGCGTCCACCACTTTATACTCCGTAATTCCAATCTCATCTAGCACTGTGCAGGCTTTTCTCGTGTCATCTGTCCGGAGTTCAATCCGTTCGCTGCATCTGGCGAGGAGCTCCTCTCTGGTCAGTTCCTGCAGCAGGACGCCGTCGTGGATGATCCCGTAGTGGGTCGCTATTTTTGAGAGTTCTTCCAGTATATGGCTGGAAATGATGAACGTAATGTTTCTCTCACTGTTTAATCTTGAAAGCGTCTCCCTGATTTCCGCAATTCCCTGCGGATCCAGTCCGTTGATCGGTTCATCCAGAATAACCAAATCCGGATTCCCCACAAGGGCAAGCGCGATGCCGAGACGCTGCTTCATTCCGAGGGAGAAATTCTTCACCTTCTTCTTCCCCGTATCGCCGAGCCCCACAATGTCCAGAATCTCTTCGATCTCACCCTTTTTCCGGATTCCCATGGCAAGGCATTTCACTCTCAGATTCTCAGCAGCCGACATATTCGGATATATGCCGGGACGCTCAATCAGTGTTCCCACCCTTGACAGGCAGCGGTACGCCTCTTTCCCGCTCTTTCCATACAAGGTGAAATCGCCTTCCGTTGGCGCCGCAAGCCCGCTGAGCATTTTCAGCAGCGTAGTTTTCCCTGCCCCGTTCCGGCCGATCAGTCCGTAGATATCTCCCTGACGGATATGGATATTGACTGCATTTACCGCTTTCTGCCTTCCATACTGCTTCGTCAGGCTGTTTGTCTGCAATAAATATTTCATCTATCTTCCTCCTTTGCTTTACACTGCCTATTCTACCGGTCTGGTACTAATAAAGCGCAAAGCAAAGTTTAAGAAACGTTAAAGCTATTTTTTCAGCCGGAATCCAATGCCCCATACCGTTTCTATATACTCCTCCTCTGTCACGGTTTTCAGCTTTTTGCGGATATTGCTGACATGCACATTGATCGTCTTATCTTCCCCGATATAGATATCATCCCAGGCATAATCATAGATATCCTGTTTGGAAAACACCTTGTTCGGATGCATGAGCAGAAGTTCCAGTATCTTAAATTCCTGTTTTGTAAAGTCCAGAGGCCTGTTATTGACCGTGACTGAGTAAGATTCCGGATTCAGCTTCATCTCCTTGTAGGAAACCACGCCTTCTGTCCGGTTCTGCGGCTTTCCTGAGAAACGGCGGATCTGCACACCTACCCTGGCTATAAATTCCTCTATGTTGAAAGGCTTCGTCATATAATCCTCAGCACCCGAAGTAAGCAGTCCGACCTTACTGTCTATACTGTCCCTGGCAGAGACTACGATAACCGGCACCGCCTGTCTCTCTTTAATCTGGGGCAGCAGGGTCTCCCCGTTCATTCCCGGAAGCATAAGATCCAGAACAACAAGAGAAAAGGATTCTCTTTCAATGTACAGCAGTCCCTCCGTGCCGGAAAAAGCCTGGACACATCCATATCCTGCTTTCTGCAGCGCGTCCGCCATCATATTATTGATATCTGTGTCATCCTCAACGATCAAAATCTTCTCCATGAAAGTCTCCCTTCGCAGTGCAGACACAATGTATCTGTCTCACTGCAGCTGCTGACTGTTCTGTCATCTGCCGGAAAACGGCAGCAGTTTTATTATACCCCTGACTGTCCGGTAAATCAACGCGAAAGGGACATCAGAACTTTCGGAATTATTATTTTCAAAAAAAGAATCCCGAATTCAGGATTCTTTTTCTTGCACGAACGCATACCGGATCATGCTTATTCCCAATATCGCTATGAGGATGCACACTGCCAGTCCGGTGATCGCGTTCATCTGATTTCTGTCCAGACTGCTTTCATTTTGGAATGAGGCAAGCATTGTTGCCTGCAGAGTCAGCAGAGAGACCAGTGCATCTGCTGTTCCGATATTGCGGATCGTGATCAGGATCGGCGACTTTGTTTTTCTCACCTTAATCATGTTGACTACTGCCATTATGATCTTATAAAAGGTATATGCCGCTATCGATATAACCATGATCTCAGAATATCTCTTCGCTGTATCCTGCGCTATGGTCAGAAGAACAACGCCGCTCAGAGCCAGATTTAAGACCAGAAGCAGTATGCCGTCTGTCTTTATTACAGAAAGCTCTTTTTTCCGTATCAGCTCTTTATCTTCCAAACGTGATATCTTTCTCCCTGTGCTCACTGCGCGATAGCGCATGATTCCCAGAAGACTGTAATATACTGCCATTGTGATAAACCAGACTGACTGATTCATGATTCCGATCACACCGTTATATATCGTATATGCAACATTTATTAAAAATGTCGGCAGAGTCGTCAAAATAGTACGGAATGCATGATCATCCAGGAAACGCTCTCCTAACGGATTTTTCTTGATTGATATGATTATCTTATTAATAACATTATTCCGTAAATCCTGGTAAAGACACACACACGATACAGCCATTAAGACAGCAGCCAGCACATAAACCGCAATTCCGGCAATCCAGGGCAGTATCTGTTGTCCAGCCTGCAGAACAGAAAGAACTGCTACTGCTGCTGTGCTCAGATAAACAATCAAATGTATAATTCCCATAGCATATCACCTCGATTGGATCATCTCTTCATTTTGCTATGAAAGTATGGCTCCGGAATGTTTCAGCGATATTTGAGAATTGTTTCAGAATTATTAAAATGCAGGAGATTCATTTTTCCAAACGAATCTCCTGCACTCTTCATTTATAACCTTTCGATATTCCTGTGCGGATTGCTGCCATCAGATCTCCCGGCTGATTATACTTACAACACTCTCCTTCTTCTGCGGCAGATAAGCCATGTACGGAACCAGGATTCCCAGTATCAGAAGCAGCGGGAACACGGACAGCATCGGCCATATGATGAAATGATATTCCATAAACCACATTCCATCCGCGATCATTCTCACCAGTGTCACGGACAGCAGAGAACCGAACACTGCAGATGCCGCAATGGTAAGGAGCGCGTAATATGTTCCCTCCAGCATCAGCATCCGGATCAGCTGGCGCTTCGTCATGCCGATCGCCTCCATCATGGCGAATTCCCTGCGCCTTGTCACAATCGATGTCAGCGTGGAATTCATGAAATTCAGAATTCCGATCAGCCCGATCACTGCTGTCAGCACGCCGCCAATCAGCTGGAACATACCTGTCATGCCTGCGAATTCCGACTCATATCTGTCCCTGGATTCATAGTGCATCATCGGCTCACTGTCATTCGTATAATTCTCGATAAATTCTCCGACTTCCTCTTCTTTTCCATCCTCCACATCAAACAGGAAACTCATCAGCAGTTCCTTCGGGTACATCTGCTGAAATACATCCGCGGTGGTGTAGAATGAAAAATGATTGCTCATCCTGTTGGTCAGCCCGTAATAATTCTCCTTTACAAGCGACAGGATCTCAAACTCGTGTTTCTCCCCGTCTGCTCCGGTCAGAGTGATATGATCTCCCACCCGGTATGCCACTTCATCTTCCTCTACCTTACCGTTGTCATCTATGGAAACAGCCCCGAGAAGATACGCTCCTGTGGCCAGCTTCTCTTTTATGACATCCAGATCCGTCTCGCCTTCCCAGACTTCCAGCTGTTCGAGCGGATAGTCCTCCATCCCGTAAAAAGCACTCATATAATTTCCTTCCGGATCCCGGTTATAGGGGATCTTTTCTGATCCCATCATCCAGTAGAATTCCCCGTTTTCATCCTGCAGCACATTCTCTGTAGGCTCATAAGTATCCGGATCCAGGCCTGCCAGTCCTGTCATATAGATCCTTCCGCCCCGCTTGAATCCGTCCTGGGATTCACATGCTTCTATGAACGATTCCGACAAACTGTATTCAGAGATCGTCGTTGTATCACCGAAATATTCATTGTTAAAATACCTTGCATTCGCAATCAGAAAATCCGACGTCACAAAACGCTTCAGAAACTGATCCATACTGAAAGAACTGGTCACTGTAAATACACTGTTCAAGAGAATCACCGCCAGCGACATGGACAGGATCACCACTGCTGTACGCTGCTTGCTTCTTCCCAGATTGGAAAGCGCCATCCGCCATATCTTTCCTCCGTCCGTGGAGTGTTTCTCCCTGCCCGTTTTCCGTTCTCTTTCCGTATATCTTACCGCCTCGACCGGCGATACGCTTCCGGCGATTTTTGCGGGTTTTCTTGTCGATATCCAGACTGTGATAAGGCTGAACAGAACCGATCCGATGAAAATCAGAGGATTCAGCGATACCTCCACCTGCGTGCCCGCATAGGCGCTTCGCTCCACCACAACCGGAACGATCCCTTTTCCGATCAGATATCCGGCAATAAGACCGAACGGAATGCCCATAACAGCCAGTTTCCATGCCTGGCGCCGGACGATCCGCTTCACCTGGCGTCCGGTAGTTCCGATCGTCTTCAGCAGCCCGTAATAGCGGATATCGCGGATCACGGAGATCTGAAATACATTGTAGATAATCAGATACCCTGTCAGCAGGATGATAAACACCCCTGCCGCGACTGCCGCCACAGTCATCGGATCCGCCTGAACTCCTTCTGAGAGATAAGCCCAGTTGGCGTTGTTTGCCAGATAATCAGAATCCTCGCGGTTCACGGAATACCCGCTCTCTGTGATCACCTGGTTCAGCTTATCCTGTATCCCGAATGAGTTGGCGAAATTAACATCCATCTGGATATCTCCGACCAGGGAACCGCTGTCTCCTTCATAGGAAGCAAGCTCTTCCTCATATGCGCTCAAATATGCTTCCGACGCAATAACAAACCCCACGTTCAGCGCCGGATCTGAGCGGATAATCCCTGATATGGTAAACGATCGGTCTGTAATCTGCGGCTCGTTCTGCCCCAGCTGCAGAGTCAGAGTAATTGTCTCTCCGACTTTCTCCGGCAGACCGAGAAGTTCCAGCGTTGTCTCATCTACAAGAACTTCATCCGCCTTCACCGGTGCTTTTCCTTCTTTTATCTCTATAAAACGGTGTCCGTAATGATATTCCGGAACATACCAGAACTCCACGTGCCGCTTCAGAAATTCCGGGTTCAGCACATCGTCCGCCAGATTCCGGTTCGGTGCGCTCTCCCGGATCAGCGGATGATCTTTCAGATCATCATACTGCTCTTCGGTCAGATTTTTAATACGCCCGTGGCTGTCGCCGCCTGCCTGGCGCATAGTTGCCTGCTGAAACGTCTCCATAGCCCCGAGCCCGATCGTAAATATCGTTGTGAACAGCATTGCTGTCAGGGCGATGGCAATCACTGCAATAATATTCCTCGTGCGGCTGGCACGGAAGCTCCTGTCCGACAGTCTGCGGATCGCTTTCTTATTATTTACCTTACGCATCTGCCTCACCGCCTTTTGTGATCTTTCCGTCTTCGATACGGACGATCCGATCCGCCATCTGGGCAATCTCTTCGTTGTGAGTAATCATCACTACCGTCTGTCCGAACCGGCTGCTGGTCACTTTTAAGAGGCTCAGCACATCCTGGCTTGTGGCAGAGTCCAGATTGCCGGTGGGTTCGTCGGCGAGCAGAATCGCAGGTTTTGCAGCCAGAGCCCGCGCGATCGCCACTCTCTGCTGCTGTCCCCCGGAGAGCTGGGAGGGCAGGCTGAACTTCTTCTGCTTCAGCCCAAGGATCTCAATAATGTCCTCCACATACTTTGCATCCACCGGATTGCCGTCCAGTTCCACCGGAAGCACGATGTTCTCATACACATTTAACACCGGCACCAGGTTGTAGCTCTGAAACACAAATCCGATCTTGCGGCGGCGGAAAATCGTAAGCTGCTCATCCTTTAACCGGGAGATATCTTTCTCATCCACCCACACTTTGCCTGAGGTCGGCCGGTCCAGCCCGCCCAGCATGTGAAGCAGCGTGGATTTCCCGCTTCCCGAAGTGCCGACAATCGCTACGAACTCGCCCAGCTCAACAGACAGGTTCACCCCGTCCAGCGCCTTTACAAGGGTGTCTCCCGACCCGTAGTATTTCTTCAGATCTCTTGTTCTCAGAATACTCATACTTCTTCTCCTCCTCAAAAAAAATGGTCTTATAGAACTGATTTTCTATAAGACCACTATAAGGCACGAATCTTTCCACATCCTTTCCGGAATCTAACAGAATTGAAAGATTTCATTTCACCGCGGGAGATAGAGGCTGAAACAGCTTCCTCCCTCCTGACGCGCCGACACTTTAACATATCCGTTTTCTCTCTCCAGAATCTCTCTGGTCAGGTAAAGCCCGAGCCCCACGCCTTCCTCCTGCTGTACCTGCTTCCCCCTGCAGAACCGCCCGAAAATCCCGGCGCGCTCCTCCTCGGGAATCCCGGGGCCTTCATCTGCCACCTCGATACAGGCGTAGAATTCAAATCTCCGGATGCGGATCTCCACCCGGCTTCCTTCCGGTGAATATTTGACCGCATTATCCACTACGTTATTCAGAGCTTCCAATGTCCATTTTCTGTCATAAGACGCTGATATGCTCTCTGTTATCTGAAACAGCAGGGATATATCTTTCTCCGCGGCTTTTGCCTGGTACAGGTTCACACTGTCCTCCACAAGCGGGGTTAAATCCTGTCTGGAAGGGATGATTTCAAGTATGCCGGATTCCAGTCTCGACATCTTAACAAGCGACTGGATCAGGAATTCCAGCTTTTCCGCCTGGACATAGATCTGTTCCGCAAGTGCTTTCTCCTCCCCGTCTTTCGCCTTCTCCCCGAGCAGTTCCGCGTAAAGCAGGATGTTCGAAAGCGGCGTCTTCGTCTGATGAGAGATATCCGACACCAGTGATTTTATATTTTCCCGCTCAGCCCGCGTCTTCTCAAGAGACTGCTTCGATGACGCAAAGTACTGCTTCCACCTGTTTTCCAGCCGGGAAAGCTCTGTCTCATCATAACGTTTTTCCTCAAATGTTCCGTCGATCGCACTGCTCAGCATCTCATCCAGCCGCTGCAGTGTCCGTTTTGACCCGATCTGTATCATGCTTTCTTCTCCCACACGTACCCGATTCCGTACACAGTTGAGATCGGCGTATATTTTTCTCTCCCCTCCAGCTTATGGCGCAGCCGGTTCACCGCCACGCTCAGGGCATTCTCATCCACATACCTGGCTCCATCCGTCCAGAGAAGATCGGTCAGCTGTTCCCGTGTCAGCGTCTGCCCCGTATGTGCCGCAAATGCGCGGAGCAGTTTCTGCTCCGTTCTGCTCAGCACAATCTCATCTTCTCCGACAAAGAACTTCATCTCATCAAAATAAAATCCGTACCGCTCGTCTTTATAGACTTCGCCGGCCTGCTTTCGCTCCGGCCGGATCCGGCTTCTCATCCGCTCCACCCGCGCCCGCAGAGCCATCAGGCTGAACGGTTTTGTAATATAATCGTCCGCGCCAAGTGAAAATCCGCTGATCTCATCGCTTTCCAGATCATTTGCCGTGATCAGCAGCACCGGAATCTGAGATTCCCTTCGTATCTGTTTCAAAAAGTCATAACCGCTTCCATCCGGAAGGTTAATATCCAGAAGCGCCATATCGATCTGTTCGCTGTTCCAGATCTTCTTCGCCTCCTCCACGGTATATGCCTGAAAGAAGCAGATGTCATCCTGCCGCAGGGCGAGGAGAATTCCCTGATTCAGCCCGGCGTCATCCTCAACAATCAGTATTGTGTATTTTCCCATAGCTGTAAGTCTCCGTAACCTGTAATCTTTAATCGGGTATTTCTGACTGTCTTCGCTGTACTGACAGTTCATGACAGCTTACATCCTATCTTATCACATTGAGTCATATTTCGCTATTTTTCCTGTATATGATTTGATTAATCACAACAATGACAAGACTTACAATCATCAGAAAATAGAAATTAATCCCCCTGCTGACCAGCATGGACGGGATCAGATAGGCGCCTGTAAACACGTGCGCGAAAACAGTCTGGTACATCAGCTCTGTAATTCCCTGTGCCCCGGGAAGCGGCAGCATATCAACCGCAATATAGACAGATGCCTGCAGCAGAATCACTTTCATGGCGTCTGTCCCCTGCAGTCCGAAACCCAGATAAACCATATAGGTCAGAACGAATATGCTGGTTCTCTGCAGCGCTGTCATCACCAGAATCCAGCAGAGCCTTCCTTTGTGTCCGCGCAGCCAGGTTACTGCCTGCTGATAACTGTCGATGAACTCCCTGATCTTTTCTTCCCTTTTTTCAGATGGTTTCCAGATCCTGATCCGAATGAAGAAGCCTTCGAAAAACATGGCAGCTTTCAGGATCACCTTTGGGAACAGCATTACGCCCAGAATCACTGCTACCAGAATCACATTCAGGGAGAGTCCAAGCAGATATAACGGGAAATAGACATTAAGCTCACTGCGAAGCGGCCCCATCCAGAACAGTAGTATTCCGAATCCCATCACAACAAGAATGAACTTGTACGCTACTGCCACAGTCATGAGAACTACTGTGCTGTCTGAGCCCCGGTTGCCGTCCCTGTTCATGTAATAGAGCTGTACCGGCTGGCCGCCGGACGCGGACGGTGTGATTCCTGAATAAAAATATCCGATGAAAGAATACTGAATACAGCGGAAGAGAGAGCTCGGCTTTTCTCCGTCTTTTTTCGCCCTCATGGAACGGAGAAGATACCAGATCATATATCCTTCCGCACAGACAAAGAATACCGCCAGCCCTACTGCTGGGACGAGATACCATTTGGACATATTTGCTACCGCGCGGGCGATCTCTGCCAGATCCCTCCCGCTGAAGAGTGCATAGAATGTCAGGAACATGATCAGAAGGAAGAGCGCAATCTGAAGCGCCCGTTTCTTAACGCTCATAGTCCGCCCTCCTCTTTGACTGATTCTTCAAGTACACAGTTCCGGCATATGCCGGGCTCAGTCTTCGCAGCAGATAAACCGGCAGCCTTCTGCTGTCGCTCCATTTTTGTCTCGTCTGGACAAATTCTCTCAGACTTCCTTCAAACAGCACTTCCTTTTCCCTGTACTGATAAAAGTCCTTCGGCGTCACAAGAGAAAAATGCTTGTCCCAGCTGCAGATTCCCGACTCTTCAAGAAGCCTCGCGATATAGGAGGAACAAGTATAATGCCGTTTCTGATAGAACGGTTTCTTCAGAAGGATAAACGGAAGTCCTATCACCGCATAATGATATTGGAACCTGTTTTCCATTGCCTCTCTGAGCTGTTCCTCCACCCGGGCTTTCTGTTCTGGAGTACACTCCAGACTGCAGACCATATAGTCGGCACCGGGAAATGCGCGGAGGATCTTTTCTTTATCTTCCCTCTCAAACCCGGCAAGCAGGGGGATAGAGGGATGCCGTCTTCCGATGCTGTATGTTTCGTCCAGATCCGCGTCCAGCGATATTGCCACATGGATATATTTCTGCCTGATGACTCTCCGGATAATCCCTGCAAACAAACCGGGAGTGTCTACAAATACAAGATACAATTTTGCCATACTTATGATGCCTCCTACTGAAACTGATAAATCCTTCTGGCAAACCGGTAGCCTCCTACGGTCAGCTTTCCGCCCAGTCTTCCCGGCAGATAGGTAAGTCCGCTTAAGGTCGAATATCTGAGCCGGTAGTAAAGGGCAGAATTATATTCCCTGATCCGCTCCCACATTGCTCTTCGTTTCTCCTGGGCTTCATCGGTCTGAATCAGAAGCAGATGGATCGATGAGATTGAAAGCATAATCGATATATTGCGTGTCATATAAGACGCCAGTTTTGGATATGTTTTCTTCACTTCCGCCAGATCGACGGATTTTGCCACAAGATCTGTCACCCGGATCTGCTGATCGATCCGTTTCATCATCACATTCTCATTCACTGACTGGTCTTCTCTTCCCAGATAGTAATGGTACAGATCAATGTCCATGTAATAGATCCGTTCAACAAACGGAAGCGGCTGATAGGAAAACAGATTGTCTACGTAAAATGTGTGTTCCGGAAGTTTCACTCCCGATTTTCTCAGGACTTCCGTGCGGAACATCAGAGAGTGCATAATCAGATACTGGGATGGTTTAAATTTTCCGATCTCATTCCATGTGCACATCTGTCTCTCCGGGAACACGTTTTTGAATCCCATGCTCCTGCTCGTGCCCTCATCCAGATGATCATATACATAGTTACAGACAAAAAGATCCGGTATCTCTTCTTCAAATTCGCACCTTCCGCCTCCACACATGTCACGGATAGTGTCGAGCAGAATTCTGTAGGAATCCGCATCCAGCCAGTCATCGGAATCCACTACCTTGTAGTAGAGTCCCCTGGCAAGCTCCAGGCCCTTGTTCACCCCGGACCCGTGGCCGCCGTTTTTCTTATGTACCACACGCACAATGTCCGGATATATCATCTGATACTCATCCGCAATCTGCGCTGTTCTGTCCACAGATCCGTCATTGACCAGGATAATCTCCACATCTTTGCCTCCCAGAAGAAGCGAATCCACGCATCGCCGCATATAGCTTTCTGAATTGTAGCATGGTACTGCAAATGTAATATATTTCATAGGTATTTCCTCCACATCCCTGTTTTTTCGATGTCTTTATCGTATCGGAGTGATCTTAAGATAACAGGAAGGGATTTCTTAAGATTTAGGAAAGATTTCTTAAACAGCGTAAAAAGAACTTACCAACTGTTAAATCGCCGTAAAATGCGGTCAATCCCTGAAACCAGCCCTGACATCACAAACATGACTGCTCCGATCGGAATCACAATCAGTACAAGCAGTACAATCATAAACCACGCTATGATCCTGCCGATCCTTCTTTTTGTCTCGCTTTTCATCTGACATTCCTCCTGCTTCTTTCTTTGCATATTTATCGTATCAGAATCAAAAATATACTTCCATTGAACTGCCTTACATTTTCCGGGCGGCAGCTTACACTTTTGTAAGACACAGTTCAGCCATGGACTGTACGGGAGAGAAAATCATGCTCGCATGATTTTATGAAATCTTTTTTAAAAAAGGGGATTTTTACTTGAGAAATCAGAAAAAAAGTTATACCATAAAAAGGATTTTTTTAGAAAGCGAGGGGTTCCATGAAAAATAACAAGGAATACTCAGACTGGTTTGATGATGATTTTGAAGTAACTTATGAAGAGGATTACAGGGCCGCCGGCGATGCGCATCATACTTCGGGCGACACACGGGAATACAAAAGCAGCGGTCAGGATACATACTCTTCCGATGAAACTGTATACATGGACAGTGAGAAATACAACCGATATCTTGCAGGTTATGACAGAAATGATTACGACGATAACAACGATGATGATCTGTATTCGGATGAGAGACATTCTTCCCGCAGATCTTCCGGCCGTGATGACTCCGATTATGACATGGACAACAGAGATGACCGGAGACGCTCTTCACGCAGAAGGCGGGGAAAAGGTGTTCCTCTTGCCGCTCCGATTCGAAAAGGCGGACGTGCTCTCTCCAAACTGGCTCAGGCGATCGTAAGAAGCCTTACCGCCATACTGATCATTGCAACTTCGGTGTATGTCACCTGGACATTCTGGCGTGCAAGCACTCCTTACGGTGATATTATGGACATGATTGAGAACAGGCAGCCGACCATGACCATGGCTGCATACTTAAGCTGCGTGGCAATTTTTATCCTGTTCGAATTCATCTCCCTGATCTGGTCCATGACAAAAGTCAGGGTGCGCGACGGCTACACTTCCTGGAAGGAAGACGCAGGACGTGGCATCACTTCTTTTATCATTGTTTTTGCAGTCTCATATCTTGCGTTTTTCATCAGTCCGCTTCTCCCGGATTCCCCGGAAATCATCTATGGACTGAAAGGAGCGCTCGACGTATACGGCTCCATGCACAATGTGCTTCTCGGACTGTGCGCCGCCGGAATCATATCCTGCCTTGTGCGGAAATATTTATAGCTAGGGCTTTTCAATATGGATCTTCACCAGGTCAGAAGCGTTTCTTCTGAGATTGCCCCTGTAACCGGCGCCCTGATATCTGCGGATCTGGTGCTGGGTGCGGCCCATCTGTTCCGCAGTCTCCCGGGCTGATGCCCCATAGGAAAACAGATTGAATGCGCAGCTGTTACGGACATCCTGAGCACTGTAGGATCGGATTCCGGCAGCTGCGCAGTATTTTTTCATCATCCTGCTGATATACATTGTGTTGAGCGGTCTGCCGCTTCGGTTATAGAACAGGGTGTCATAAATCTCTCTCTGATTCATATAGGTTTTCAGAATCTCCCATGCGTCTCCCGGTATGTAACATGGCAGTTCCCGTTCTTTCAGATCCGCATAGATCCCATCGTCATATCGAATAAAGTCCTCCTCCCCTCCTAAAGATACAATCTCCGTTGACGTCAAGCCCGCACGGTACATAAGAGTCAGGATCGCATATGCTGCCAGATTATTTTCCGCTGCACGGAGCAGAGCGTCCATGTCTTCTACCGGCACACTGCCTGCGAGTCTGGATTCTTTTGCCATATTTTTCAGATACGGGTAAAAATAATCATGTTCATCCCGGTTTCCGTCATGTTCATTTAAAAATGAAGCATAAGAATGAAGCTCGCGGAACTTTTTCGTTCTTGTGATCATACTGATCTTCCCTGATGTTACCGCAGCTGTCATATATTCGTAGTATTTGCGAACATCTTCCCGCCCCGCGTCTTCGAACGGTTTTCCGACAATGCGGCAGAATTCACTGATGTCTGACCTGTAGGATGCTTCCGTCGTCTCACTGCGGAATCTCTTTCTGAATAAATTCCATGTTTCTATATTGACAAATTCGGTGCGATCGTTTTGGCTCAACAGATGACCCTCCCCTCTTTGTGTGAAAAGTTTTTATATATGTTATTAGTATTATTCATACTATAACATTTAGTTTTTGAAAAATCAAGGCCACACATTCACAGCGCAGCCCTTTTAAAGTAATACACTTTTATTTAATCATTGATAATCAGTGCCATGAAGACGAGATCTTCATCCCCTGAATTGCTGAGTCCGTGTCCGCACCCGTCCGGAGTAAATGTCCTGTCTCCTGCCTTCACCGGGCGGATCGTACCGTTATCATCATAATTTCCTTCTCCTTTGAGGATATAGTAAGTCTCGCTCTCCCCATGATGCTCGTGATATCCGAGAGAACATCCCGGTTCGATCGTCACTTCCGCATAGAGGCGGCATTTGCCGTTGAGCTCCTCCTCGCCGAGGATGTGTTTAATCAGCACATGCCCTCTGCCTCCTGCCATATTTTCCACTCTCTCTGTCTTCATTTTTGCTCCTCCTGTCCTGCTCTTTCCTGATTGTTCAGCATTTCTGAACACATTCTATCACATTCCAAGCTTTTCCGCAAAGTCAGACATTGCCTCGGAGATTTTAATCTGCTGCGGACAGACAGCCTCGCAGCTTCTGCATCCGATACATGCGCTCGGCTTCTTCTCATCCGGATATGATGAAAGCGCCATCGGCGCGATGAATCCGCCGTCTGTAAAGCAGTGCTCATTGTACAGGTTCAGAAGCTCCGGAATGTCGAGTCCCTGCGGGCAGTGGCTTACACAGTAATGGCATGCCGTGCACGGAAGGACTTTTTTCTCCAGCATATTGTCGGCAACCGCCAGCAGAGTCTTCATCTCGTCGTCAGTAAGCGGCTTATCCTCCTCATATGTACGGATGTTCTCCTGAAGCTGCTCCATATTCGACATACCGGAGAGCACGACTTTCACTTCCGGAAGCGTCTGGAGAAAACGGAATGCCCATGCTGGAATCTCTTCATCCGGGCGGAGCGCTTTCAGTTTTGCTGTGTTTTCCTCTGACAGAGACGCCAGTTTACCGCCGCGCAGAGGTTCCATTACCCACACCGGAATCTGATACTCATTCAAGAGTTCCACTTTCGCCTTCGCATCCTGGAACGTCCAGTCGAGATAATTGATCTGAAGCTGGCAGAACTCCATATCTTTTCCGTAAGCTTCAAGGAATCTCTTCAGCACGTCATAGTTTCCGTGTGCAGAAAATCCAAGGTGACGGATTCTTCCGTTTTCCTTCTGTTTCATAAGGTAATCATAGATGCCGTATTTTTCATCGAGATATGCATCAATATTCATCTCGCACACATTATGGAACAGATAGAAATCAAAATACTCCACCTTGCATTTCTTAAGCTGTTCCTCAAAGATTGTTTCCACTTTGTCCATGTTTGAGAGATCATATCCCGGGAATTTTGTCGCAAGATAAAACCGGTCTCTCGGATACTTCTTCAGAGCGTTTCCCATAATGATCTCCGACTGGCCTCCGTGGTATCCCCATGCAGTGTCATAATAATTAACGCCATGTTCCATCGCATACGCAACCATTGCTTCCGCGGCTTCCGCGTCAATCCGGGAGTCATCACCGTCAATAACAGGAAGACGCATGGCGCCCATTCCTAGGGCAGACAGTTTTAAATTCTGAAACTCTCTGTAAATCATAGCTCATTCTCTCCTTTTCCTGACATAATTGATCTGCAGAACGGAATGTAATCATGCATCCTGTTCTGCAGACCCAGTTCTTTTCTTTATTATAATTGTTATCCCGGGAAATGTCGAATACCTGTTATATATAGTAAGGTATTCATTCTGGCTATACTTGCTGTAATGAGCGGCTATCCGGCCGTCCTCTCCCGCTGCGGCATGTCTATATGTCCAGCTCCGGCGGTTCGTCCAGATGCTCCGGGACGTATTTCCCGTTCTTTTTCCTCTGTCGGACGCATTCGGTCAGCAGGTATTCGATCTGCCCGTTAACCGAGCGGAAATCGTCCTCTGCCCAGGCTGCAATGGCATCGTACAGTTTCGCAGAGAGCCGGAGCGGGATCTGTTTCTTTTTCTGATCAGCCATCCGTTATTCCGTCCGCCTAGTACAGGCTTCCTGAATTCACGATCGGCTGGGCATCCCTGTTTCCGCAGAGAACAACAAGCAAATTGGATACCATGGCAGCCTTCCGTTCCTCATCCAGTTCCACCACGCCCTTTTCATTCAGGCGATCCAAAGCCATCTCCACCATTCCGACAGCTCCGTCCACAATCATCTTGCGGGCATCTACCACTGCGGATGCCTGCTGCCTCTGAAGCATAACCGCTGCGATCTCCGGTGCATATGCCAGATAAGTAATCCGCGCCTCGATCACTTCGAGCCCTGCTTCCCTCACCCTCTCCTGGATCTCGTCACGGATCCGGGCGGCAACGATTTCGCTGGAGCCTCTCAGGCTTCCCTCATCAGCGATGCCGTCTCCGGTTGTGTCCACATTCGGAGCTACATCATACGGGTAGATCCTGACGATATTGCGCAGTGCGGTATCACACTGAAGGGACAGATATTCCTTGTAATTGTCCACGTTGAACACGGCCTTTGCCGTATCCACAACTCTCCACATAACCGCGATCCCGATCTCCACCGGATTTCCGAGACAGTCGTTGATCTTCTGACGATTGTTGTTCAGCGTCATGATCTTAAGGGAGATCTTCTTGCTGGAAGAGCCTGTTCCAGAGCCGTCCGCCTTGCTCATATTGAACGCAAGAGACAGAGCCGATTTTGCGGCGGTATTCCCATTGTCCACATCTCCGCTCTGGTGCAGATGCGTGTCTGCTGCCGGATTCACACTTGAAGAAAACGGATTTACAAAATAAAACCCTTCATTTTTCAACGTGCCCGTATATTTTCCAAACAGCGTCAGAACAAGCGCCTCCTGCGGTTTGAGAATCCGAAGGCCGCAGTACGGAATCCAGCCGATACACAGCCAGATGATGCTGACAACAAGGAGCGCCGGGCTGTATCCGTCACCGAGCATCATCCCCCCGAAAATACATCCTGCCACTGCTCCCAGATAGAGAATCGTAGTGAGAATAAGAACGAGCATACCATTTTTTCTGTGTAATAATACTTTTTCCTCCATTGCAAAACCCTCCTTACATTATCCTTTCTTTTTGATATCATCATGATATCATTTTATATCTTTCGTGTAAAGAGGATTAACACGATTTTAACATCAGCGGATGAAATTCATCTGTTCAGGGGCTTCTTTTTCCGGAAGTCCGAACTGCTCTTTGCCAAGCGCAATGCTCTTCATGAGGAATGCCATATTTCTCGCAAGTGTACGCATTGTCTGAAGGCCTTCGCGGTCCTGCGCCGCCTCGCCCGGCGCTCTGCCGTGAATGCTGTTCCAGTACTGGCTGGAAGCCACCGGCATACCGCAGATTGTGAAGTACTTGTTCAGCTCGTCAAACGTTGCGGAGAGCCCGCCCCTTCTTGCAGCCACAACGCTGGCTCCCACCTTCATACGCTTATCAAAATGAGTGCTGTAGAACAGACGGTCCAGGAATGCGATCAGCGTTGCGTTGGCAGACGCATAGTAGACCGGGCTTGCCACAACCAGCCCGTCGCATTCTTCGAATTTAGGCGCTGTCTCATTCACCAGATCATCGAATACACATCTTCCTTTGTCCGAACATGAATAGCAGGCAATGCAGCCTCTGATGTCCTTATTGCCCACATGGACGATCTCCGTCTCGATCCCTTCCTGGGAAAAGACCTTTTCCATCTCGGCAAGAGCCGTGTAAGTATTGCCCTTTGCATGCGGGCTTCCATTGATCATCAATACTTTCATATTCTGTCATCCTCCTCTTTGTCATCTCTAAAATACTGGAAGGAAGGCGGGGAAAGTCACCAATAGCTTCCCCCGCCTGTTTCCATTTCCGATTATAACTCTGTCCTATTTATATTGCAAGAATCTCGAATCTTCCGCTTCCTTTGCATGACAGCCCGCGCTCATCTGTTCCAAGATAAAAACGGGTGGTGAGTACGGTTTCTCCGTTGTTGACAAATATTTCAGCGATCGAACTGTCAATCACAAGAAAGAGTTCTTCTGCCTCTTCTTCCACATATCCGATCCGCTCTCTGCGTCCTCCTCCGCATGCGGACATCTCTCCCTCCCCGTTCAGGAAAGAAAGCTCAACCCGGCTGCCGCTGGTCCGGATCGTCAGGCAGTTCCCGTCTCTTCCGAGCCGGATCTCCGCGCAGCCGCCCCGGATCTCCCGCACTCTGACGCACACAGTCTCATCCTTCCAGCAGTATATCCCGCCTTCCGTCTCTCTTCCCTCCCACGGAAGATTATGAAGCTCCCGGATCGGCATCCGGAAGATCTTCCCGTCCCGTTCCGTCAGCTCGCAGGGAAGGGTCAGGCAGTGCTGCCATCCGTTCTCAACCGACAGGTTGCGGTGTTCCTTCTCTGTATCAGGTACTCCTGCCCAGCCGATCAGGATCCGGCGGCCGTCCTCTGCCTCAAATGTCTGCGGGGCATAGAAATCAAATCCCATATCCCACTCACGGAACGACGTTTCCGGGTCCGTGGCATCTGAGAGAAAACAGTACCCGGACTGATAGATGTTCTGGTACCTGTCAGGACCCGATGGAAGTCCCTGGGGACAGAAGGAAAGAAACCGCTCTCCTCCCAGTTCAAAAATGTCAGGGCATTCCCACATATATCCGAATCTCTGTTCCGGCGTCACGCTCCGCGCAAGCGTCCAGTTTTTCCTGTCCCCGGACCGGTAGATGAGGATCCCGCCTCTGTCAGCGCGTTCTCCCGACTCATCCCAGGCACGTTCCCTTGCTCCCAGCACCATAAAATACTGCCCTTCTTCTTTCCATACTTTCGGATCCCGGATGTGCTGGGTCATGCTGTCCGGGTAATCCTCCATTCCAAGCAGTTTTATCTTCCCGGACATCTGCTGTCCATCCCCGGACTCAACCAGAATCTGGGTCGAGACACGTCCCTGATCAATATAGTCATAATCTCCCGGCTTCTTGACATTTCCCGTGTAGAAGAGATACATTCTGTCATCCTCGACCAGTGCGGAGCCGGAATACACACCGTCCTCATCCTCCGGCGTATCTGCCGTGAGCACCGGATCCTGGTACTCCCAGTGCAGCATATCTCTGCTCGTGCAGTGTCCCCAGTATCCGCCTCCGCCGTTGACATTCAATGGAGAATACTGAAAATACGCGTGATAGATCCCTCTGAACTGACGCAAGCAAATTCCCCCGCAAATCCATCCCGCCAAAAGAAAAGAAGATTTCCTACGTGGAGGAAGCGCTCCGCTACATTGAGGCAAACTACGCCCACTCCGTCAACATCCAGGTCATCGCCGACCACTTAAATATCGAGCGCACCTACCTGTACCGGCTGTTCAAAGACATCACCGGCGTCTCCCCGCAGGAGTACCTTCTGGACTACCGGATCCGCCGGGCGTGCAGTCTGTTAAAAGAGACAGACCTGCCGGTCAGCGATATCGCTAGATCCGTGGGGTACGGAGATGCACTGTATTTCTCCCGGCTGTTTAAGCAAAAAAAAGGAAGCCCGCCCTCACAGTACCGTAAGGGACAGGCTTCGTTATAATTCTTTTGTTTTCGGGGTTTTCTGTGCTGTTTTTCTTTATTTTTATATTCTTGATTCTTTTTTGAAATATGTCAA
>DXGZ01000099.1 GCA_019113645.1 Candidatus Mediterraneibacter vanvlietii
GCCCTTTAGAAGTTCCCGGATTCTGGAACGGAGCGCGGAACATACCTCTCCACTCTCAGAATACGATTCTTCAAATTTTACGCTCGATTCCGGACACTTTACTGAAACCTTTTAGTGAACTAAATAGCGGATTTTAAGATGCAAAATTTCCTGTATATAACTGATAATATTTTCCTTTTGCCTCGATCAGTTCATCGTGCGTACCTCTCTCTATAATCCGTCCCTGTTCCATTACCATGATACAGTCTGAGTTTTTGACCGTAGACAGGCGGTGGGCGATAACGAATGTGGTGCGTCCTTTCATCAGGGCGTCCATACCCGCCTGTACCAGTTTCTCGGTACGGGTATCAATCGATGATGTCGCCTCATCAAGAATCAGAGCCGGCGGATCCGCAACGGCCGCACGGGCAATGGCAAGCAGCTGTCTCTGTCCCTGACTCAGGTTCGCTCCGTCACCGGTAAGCATGGTGTCGTAGCCATCCGGCAGCCGCCGGATGAATCCGTCCGCATTGGCAAGTTTTGCCGCCCGGATACATTCTTCATCCGTGGCATCCAGCTTGCCATACCGGATATTATCCATTACAGTCCCGGTAAACAGGTGGGTGTCCTGAAGAACCATTCCCAGCGATCTTCTCAGATCCGGTTTCTTAATCTTGTTAATATTAATTCCATCGTAACGGATCTTGCCATCGGCGATATCATAGAAGCGGTTAATCAGGTTTGTGATCGTTGTCTTGCCGGCCCCGGTTGCGCCGACAAAAGCAATCTTCTGTCCCGGTTTCGCATACAGACTGATATTATGAAGGACGATCTTGTTTTCATCATAACCAAAGTCCACATCATCAAATACAACTCCGCCTTCCTGTTTTGTATAGGTAACAGTACCATCCGCTTTATGGGGATGTTTCCATGCCCAGAGACTGGTCCTTGTCCGGGATTCTGTCAGATTGCCGTTCTCATCTGTCTTTGCATTGACGAGTTCCACATATCCTTCATCTTTTTCCGGTTCCTGATCCATCAGATCAAATACCCTCTGCGCGCCGGCTGCAGCATTTACTACAAAGTTAATCTGCTGGCTGACCTGTGTGATCGGATTCGTAAAACTCTTGTTCAACCCTACAAATGTAACGACCGTGCCGATAGTTACGCCCGCCAGCTCATTGATTCCGAGAACTGCTCCGATAATCGCCACCAGAGCATAGCTGATCCATCCGATGTTGGCATTGATCGGCATCAGCAGATTGGCGTAGCGGTTTGCCTTATTTGTACTGTTTCTCAGTTTCTCATTTACTTCATGGAAATCTTTTTTAGCCGCCTCTTCATGACAGAATACCTTTACAACCTTCTGTCCATCCAGCATTTCCTCAATGAAGCCGTCCACCGCGCCCAGATCGATCTGCTGGCGGATGTAATATTTTCCCGACAGTTTGGAAAAATTCGATGTTACGGCAAGCATAACACAGGCCGTCAGGATGGAAATCACAGTCAGCGCCGGATTGAGAATGATCATGGTAATCAGCGTTGCAATCATTGTAATCACTGAGTTGATAATCTGCGGAATGCTCTGACTTAACAGCTGCCTCAATGTATCCACGTCATTTGTATAAACCGACATGATATCTCCATGTGCATGCGTATCAAAATATTTAATCGGCAGTGATTCCATTCTGCGGAACAGATCATCCCTTAAATGACGCATCGTTCCCTGGCTGACATTAACCATAATCCTGTTATAGGAGAAGGCTGTAATAACGCCGACTCCCATAACACATGCCAGCCGGATCAGATCAGCGGCAAGACCGCTGAAATCATCGGAACCATTCTGCAGCATCGGAGTGATATAATCATCCACCAGTGTCTGGGGGAATGTGGCGCCGACCACTGTCGCGATTGCTGTGATCAGAATACAGCCGATCACAATGATAAACGGAGCTTTATAATAGTGAAGCATATATCGGATGACCCTGTTGATCAGCTTTGTTGCTGTATTTGCACGGCCGCCTGATTTCTTCTCATTCATTTTCTCGTTCATAGATCAGTTTTCCTCCTTTCAGGCCGGCTGATCGAAATCGCCGCTGCCTTCGAGCTGTGAGTTATAGATTTCCTGGTAGATCGCGTTGCTCTTAAGCAGATTCTCATGAGTATCAAATGCGTCAATCTTTCCATTATCCAGCACAAGAATTCTGTCTGCGGATTCCACACTGGAAACACGCTGCGCGATGATGATCCTGGTTGTCCCCGGAATCTTCTTTGCAAACGCGGCTCGAATACTTGCGTCTGTCGCTGTATCCACCGCGCTGGTGGAATCATCCAGAATCAGTACCTTTGGTTTTTTCAGAAGGGCGCGCGCAATACAAAGCCGCTGTTTCTGCCCTCCGGATACATTGGATCCTCCCCGTTCAATCCTGGTCTCATAACCATCAGGCATCCGGTCGATAAACTCATCCGCACATGCAGCTTTGCAGGCTTCAATACATTCTTCTTCTGTCGCATCGGGATTTCCCCAGCGCAGATTATCGAAAATCGTTCCTGAAAACAACGTGTTTTTCTGAAGCACTACGGACACCTGATTTCTCAGAACTTCCGTATCATATTTTCGGACATCTACACCGCCGACACAGACAGAGCCTTCATCTACGTCATACAGCCGGCAGATCAGATTAACCAGACTGCTTTTTCCTGATCCCGTACCGCCGATCACTCCGATTGTTTCGCCGCTCTTAATATGAAGATCTATGTCAGACAGAGCATTCTTGCCGCTTCCGTGCTTATATGAAAAATTTACATGGTTAAAATCAATACTTCCGTCAGCTACCTCGCGCACCGGATTCTCCGGATCCGTCAGATCCGCTTTCTCGTTGAGCACCTCGCTGATACGCCGGATGCTTGCCATAGACATACTGATCATAACGACAACCATGGACAGCATCATAAGACTCATCAGAAGAGCCATAATATAACTGAACAGGCTGGTCAGATCACCTGTCGTCAGAGAGCCGCCTACAATAAACTGAGCGCCGAACCATGAAACCGATATAATGCAGAAATAAACCGCAACCATCATGGCCGGGTTATTAAACGCCAGAAGTCCTTCCGCCTTTACGGAAAGATCATAGAGCATTTTTGATGCTTTTGAGAATTTCACATTCTCGTAATCTTCACGGACAAATGCCTTTACAACACGGATCGCCGTTACATTCTCCTGGACACTTGCATTCAGATCATCATATTTACGGAATACCTGTCTGAATATTTTCAAGGTAACTACCATGATTGATCCGATGACAAGCACAAGAAATACAACTGCGATCAGAAACATTGCGCTCAACTGACGATTAATAATCAGACACATCGCAAAGCTGAAGATCAGGTTTAGCGGCGCGCGGACAGCCACACGGATTACCATCATAAACGCGTTCTGCACATTTGTGATATCCGTTGTCATACGTGTAACCAGTCCGGGCACGCTGAATTTATCAATATTTGAAAACGAAAAAGTCTGGATATTATCATAGATCGCTTCCCGCAGATTCGCCGACAGGCCGGATGCCGCGCTGGCAGCATTTTTTCCTGCGAACGCTCCGAAAGCCAGGCTCAGGAAAGCCATAACCACCATAAGAGTACCATATCGGTAAACAACCGAAAGATTGCCTGCCTCCAGTCCTCTGTCGATAATAATTGCTGTGACAAAGGGCATCAGTATTTCCATAATTACTTCAAGAGCGGTCAGACCGATACAGAGAAAGGTGTCCCGCCTGTACTTTCCCAGCTGTTGTAATACTTTTCTCACTGTAGATATACCTCCTGTCTGTTTTTTTCATTCTGCTCCATCACACTCAGTTCACTGATCAGTTTCTGTTCCAGATTCCACAGCTGAATCTGTTCCTCATGATCCAGGGCACTGCAGATCTCCTCTTCCATCTCGGATGCTTTCTGCAGAAAGTCATTCCCCTCAGCAATCAGTTTTGCAGTTGGCAGAATCTTCTTTTTCCGGACATCCTCTGGCTCTTCATGAAAATAAAGATAGTCTTTTTCTCTCAGTTTTTTTATCAAAGCGGACATTGTTGCCTTTGACACCCCGATCTCACGACAGAGTTCCGTAAGATATGTGCCTTTCGGATGGTGCCGCAGTATGTAGACAAGAAAATACACCTGGATACCTGTTACATTCCCGCTCTTTAACCTGAGTTCCAACTGTGCCGCCAGATTCAGACCTATTTTCTTTGTCATAAAAATCAGTTCTTCTGTTCTGAAACTTTCCGACATTTCCATGAGCACCTCCTGTAAAAATACTTTTCTGAACAGTTTATCCTTAAACAGTTCGTATCCTTATTTTCTGTCCATAGAGATTTTAGCTCGGGATCCGGCAAATGTGAAATTGAAAATTCTTATCTTCTATAAAAAACTTTTATAGTTGGTCATTAAAATCAGTGTATACGCAGAGTGTTTTTATTCCACAGGACGTTGTTTCCTTCGAAATAAAATAAGAGTGCCACATATAAATGACACTCTTCCTCTATATCTCTTTCTTCCGTTCTTTTATCTAAAAAACCAGATTTGCCAACAGATCGCCAATGTCAATTACCAGATAATTCACCTTAACTTCCCCTCTCTTCAATTCTCCGACAGCAGCCGGACATACTTGAATCAATACTGCCCCAAATAATCAGCCCTTATCGCTGTTCCTGTACTTCCGTGTCATGTCTTCAAGTTTCTGTCTCATCTCTTCCGCCACCTCACTCGGCGAAATAATCTTTATTCCCTCCCCCAGGGAGAAAACCCATCCGAAAAACTGAGGGCTTACAAGCACTTCAACCCAAACTGTAAAATGTCCCTTATCCGATGGAATAAGAATTACATCCTTTCCGAATCGATCGATAATAACTCCGGCCAGGCTGTTATCCACCAAAAGCTTTACCTGCTGTTCCTTCCCTCCGAACATTCCAAAGCTTTTTCGGGAATAATCCGCCATATCCAGTTTTCTGAAATGTGCCCTTCCCTCTCTCTTCTCGTCAGACATCCGGATATGCAGCATCTTGTCCACACGGTAATGCTTGATTTTCCCCGCGTCAGAATCGTAACCTACCAGATAGTAATTCTGATTATCCCATGAAAGCCCCCACGGACTGATGTGATAATATGCGCCTCCATGACGCAGCTCCATCTCTTTCTTCACACTCCACTGATAATACTGGAACCGGATCTTTCTATCCCCGGAGATCGCACCGTGGATCGCATCTACATTATAATAGATACTTTCATTCATGGTCTTTATTCTGCCGGATACATATACCTGGCGCTGAAGTTTTACTGCGTCATATCTGCTGACCATCTTCTCCAGTTTTTTAATCAGCGCATTTGATTTGCGCTCGGTAATAAACTTTGACGCCTGAATGGCATCCACCAGAAGTTTCAGCTCCGGCAGTTCAAACTGACGCTCTACAACATGATAATGATATCTGCCTCCATCCGGTTCTCCTTCCACTTCGATTCCCAGATATTCCAGATCCTTCAGATCCGTGTATATACTTCTGCGATCCGCCGTAATCTCATATTTCGCAAGTTCAGATATGATCTCCGGCATCGTGATATAATGTTCCTCATCTGTCAGCTCCAGCATGATCTGCGCCAGCCGGTATAGCTTGAATTTCTGATTCGTCCCTTTTGGCATATCGCTCGTCCCTTCCCGCTGTAATAACTCAAGTATATCACAGCAGGGATGTTTCCAGCGTTAAATTTCATCTTCCATCCATTCTCTGTAGTCCGCCTCACTGGCAAAAAGCTGGTATTGACCATTGACATATCCCATATATCCGTTCTCTGTGTTATATCCTTTCATATCAGTTCTCCTTTTTCTTAAAGCTTTCACGATTTTTGATCTGTACTCAGGATACTGCACGAGGTGTACAATAAAAATGACACCTGAAAATAACAGCCCGGTCTGTGCCCTTCGGGCAGAAAAAAGATGCCGGATCTGATTCCGACATCTCAAGGCAATTCCTTTTAATTTAATTTTCTGTATTTCATCCTCCGTATTCCTCTATAATCTCCACCACACTCCTCAAATACATCTCTCCGAACAGATTCAGGTGGTTCAGCAGATGATATAAATCATACAATTTCTTTCGTTCAAAATATCCATGTTTATCGATTGAATTGATCTCACTGTAAGCATCATAAAACCGCTTCGGCAGACTTCCGAAGAGCTGCGTCATCGCCAGATCTGCCTCAAAATCTCCCACATAGACAGCAGGATCTATGATCCATGCCTTCCCGTCAGGTCCTGTAAGCATATTTCCTCCCCACAGATCCCCGTGAAGCAGGGACGGAAATTCCGGTTCTCTCAAGTAAGAATCAAGGTGTTCCAGCAGATATTCTACTTTTTTCCTCACTGAAACATCCAGATATCTCTCCGCCATGGAAATCTGAGGAAGAAGACGACATTCCCTGTAGAAATCAATCCATTTCTCCATTGGCTGATTTTTCTGTACACTGGAGCCGATGTAATTATCTTCCATAAATCCATAGTTTCCTGATTTAAAAAAACTCGCCCCCTCCGTCCTGTGCATTTCTGCCAGCTGATGTCCGAACGTCTCCCAGTAAGTATTCACTCTTGCAGAACCTTCTATGTATTCCAATGCAAGAAACGAATATCCTCTCCGTGTGTCAATTCCTGTTCCCAGTATCCCTGGAACACCTATTTTGCCTGTGGATTGAAGAGCCGCAAGCCCGTTTAATTCCTTCAGGAAAAAATCTGCATTACTGATCGAGTTCGTCTTCACAAAAATCAGATCACCGGAAGAAAGGCTGACTCTGTGTGCATCGTTAATATCTCCACCCTGAACTCCGGTGATATTTGTAATATACACACTGTCACCAAACACATCCTTTGCCAGTTCTTCAACAGAATAATAATTTCCCCCTGAAATCTGTTTTTTCATAATAATCAGCCTCCGCTATTCCCTCAGTTCGCTTCATCCGCCAGCGCTCTTACCTCAGATAAATCAATTCCAAGGAACTCTGCTATCTCCTCCAGAGATTTTCCCGCCGCTATGTTCGTCTTCACCAGACGCTTCAAAGTACAATGTATTCCTCTTTCCTCTCCAATTTTTTCTCCAAGCTCTCTCCCTCGTTTCTCTCCTCGTCTCTCTCCTCGTCTCTCTGCACTTTTCATCTGCGAATTATGATCCCGGATCGCTTTCTGTCTCAGCTCATACTCCAGCCGTTTCTGCTCGTCCAGACTCAGTTTCTTCAATTCATCATATGCCTCTTCAATATATTCGTCTCTCTCTGCCATTTCTTCGAACTCCTTCCGGTTCTTCCCTCCCAGAAATCTCATCCATTTTCCTCCTTCATCTTATCACGTTCCGCTAAAAGAAAACATAGTAAAACTGTAATTTTCGCACCTCTGGATTTCCGGGCGATACCGCCCTGTGAATTTTCGAACTGTAATGAACCGCTCTTCTGAAACATTAAAGCAGTCGGATCCCGAACATTGAAAAGACACCCTCGACATGGATCTGTCCTGGATGTCTTCAAAGATATCATTATAAAATTGGTTTTGCAATAAGCTTTTTGTAATAAGCAGGGTTATCAACAAACTTACATGAATTGTAAAAAGTTATCCGCATCCTGCCAATAAATTTTCACTGTGCTGTGGCCTTTCCTCATGATCCATCCTTCTTTTCCTGTATCTTCTGAAGCGATGCATCCGCTTTCTCCTTATATTTTTCCGCAAGATCATTCCAGCTTTTGTACTCATTATTCTCCCGCTTATCCGAAAGATTATAATTCTCTTTCAGATAGTTTCCCAGGTACGCTGTCACCTTGCATGCGCCGGACAGGTTCAGATGATCGCCCTTATCCAAGCTGTCTGTTTTCCAGTTGATCCCAAGCTCTGCCGTCTTCTTGTTCAGGTCCAGATAGGGAATCCCTTTTTCTTCCGCGCAGTCGCTGACCGCATTGTGCCGTTTCATATTGCAGTTTTTTGGAGAAGGCGCGCTGTACAGCAGCACATCGATCTTATTCTCTTTGCACAGGTTTAAAATGGCATTGATATACCATCTGTTATATTCAGGTATTTCCGCCCTTTTCTCTGTTTCTTTCATATATTCTCCGCCTTCATAGGAATCTACCGCGTCACGTATGATGAAGCCTTTATAATCTTCAACAGCCTTCTCACTGCCGTCCGCCATTTTCTTCCAGAGATTATGGTACTTAATCAGCGGAATATAATAACCGGAAGCTTCTGTCAATGAGGTTTCCACGCTCTTGACAAGCCCTTCATATCGGAAGAACATGTTTGTTTCCAGAATCACCAGTTTTGGAGACTGGGTTTTCAGCGCAGTCTTCAACATATAATAAGCCTCCTGAATTTTCTGGCTGGACTGACCGCAGACATAGGTTGTGAATCCGTGATTCTTCCATAATTTCAGCGGCGAAATCGATGTATAAGCCTCACTGTCTCCCAGTACGAGCACATCGATGGTATTTTCCTTTTCCGCCTGAATTCCTGCAAAGCTCTGATTCCTGTCCTGAATCTTTCCTTTCCTGAACCATGATACAGGGTCGAACAGACAGGAGACAAACAGCAGCAGTCCCAGAAGCACCGCAAAAAATATACCGACTCTTACTTTCTTCATATCACCACCTCAAAATCCGGCATAGATTAAATCTACCTGCTGATAACCTGCCCCATAGGCCCCGAAAATCAGCACTGCAAATATCAGACTGTAATACACCAGCCATCGCACCGGAAGTTTTGCTTTTCCGATCCTCTCTCCCACATGGATGTTTCTCTCTTTCAGAACGCCAACGATCCCCACAATCACGCATCCGGCACAAATCACCAGAATATCGGCCATATCGATTCCCTGGTTCAGAAGCGTGCCGTCCCACAGGGTTTGAAAATGAAAATTCTGAAACATACTGAGGAACATTTTGATCCCGGCTCTCAGGCCATTCGCACGGAAGAACAATTCCCCCGCAAAAATGATGACCCATGTCTTCAGCGTCTGCGGCATTCTCCAGTACCACGCGTTTTCATCAGCATGAAATGTTTTTATCACTTTTTCCCTGACCGGCTCCAGAGCTGCTCCTGCCAGCAGAATTACAAAGTAATACATTCCGTAAAATATATAGCTCCACCTCGCGCCGTGCCAGAGTCCGTTGATCAGCCAGACAGGAAACAGAGCCAGCGCAGTGGTTCCAAGTTTCGCCGCGTACTTTCCCAGCCTCTTCCTTGAAAAAGAATTCCACCGTTTCACAGCCTGAGACACGGAGACAGGATAAAACACGTATGTTTTAAGCCAGATTCCCAGCGTAATATGCCATCTTCTCCAGAAGTCCGCCGCGTTCCGTGCCGCAAAGGGCTGACGGAAATTCTCCGGCAGAATGATTCCGAAAGCTCTTCCACTGCCAATCACAATATCCATACAGCCGGAAAACTCCATGTACAGCTGAACAGTATACGCAACGGCCGCCACGGCAATCATCATACCGCTGTAGTTTTCATAGTGGTCGTAAATGGCTGTCACCAGCACATACAGTCGATCCGCTATCACAATCTTCTTGAAAAGTCCCCAGAAGATCCTCAGATATCCCGCCGCGATATTGCTGCCGGTCAGGTTCCCGCCTTTCCACAGTGCTTCGGCCGTATCAGAATATCTGCAGATAGGACCTTCCATAATCTGAGGAAAAAAGCTCAGAAACAGCGCCATTTTCCCGAGATGCATCTCCGGGCGGATTTTCTCCCAGTACACATCTGCCATATATCCAATCGCCTGCAGAGTATAGAACGAAATACCAATGGGAAGCAGGAGCTTCTTCGCGGTCAGAACAGCTTCCCCGCCCGATGCCTTCACCAGCAGATTTACATTTTCCGCAAAGAAATTGTAATACTTCAAATATACCAGGACGGACAGCAGAAGCAGAATCCCAATTATCAGAACTGCCCGTTCTCTTTTCTTATATTTATTCTTGATCGCTTTCTTCAGTTCTCTTTTATCGATCTGCTCCGACTCCCGTACGCGGTTTTCACTCATCTTCTCAGTCTGATCCAGCTCCTGTCTGCATTGCTGTTTCAGACAGGACAGCCAGACTCCGATATAATGCGTCATTATGGTTGTCCCAATCAGAAACACAATCAGCGTCTTACTGATCATAAAGAAAAACAGATAACTGAATCCGAGAAGCACGACCCATCTTTTTTGCTTCGGAACTGCCTGATAAGCCAGCAGTGCGGCCGGAAGAAACAGGAACAGATAGATATTGACCGTATATGACATTTATGAATTCTCCTGCAGTCTCCTTACCATATTCCAGATTGCCTGAGCTGAATTAAAATTCTCAGGAATCATTTCCCCCGCTTCAATACTGATATCAAAGGCCTCTTCCAGGTCCGATACCAGAGTAATCACACCAAAAGAGTCCAGAATATGATCATCAATGAGCGCCTGTTCTTTCTCATAATCAATGCTGTCATCCATATTCATCAAAATTTCCATTACCTTATCCATCGTAAAACCTCCATCTTTTCCCTTCTTTTATTTTTCGTCCATATATTCCCGGTCATCTGTACCAGGCGTATTAAGCACATAACTGTGCATTCGATTTCTCACAAGTTTCCATCCCATTCTCTCACAGTAAAATACGACTTTCGGAAAATCATGGCTTAAGAACAGCGACATTCCCTCTGTTACGGAATACGCGCCTGTCCTTTCAAACACAAGCACATCCCCGGTCTTCACCTCTCCAAGCCGGATATTCCTGCACAAAACATCATTCACTGTACAGAGAGCTCCGCAGACTGTCCAGGACGTCTCTTTCCGTTTTCCTTCTGAAGCTGTTCCCGGCCATACACTTACATGTGGCATATACATTCCACGGATCTGTCCGTCATAGTTCATCTGGTGGATGCCTCCATCTACGATACAGTAATTTGTATTTCCGCTCTGTTTGATATCGCAGACCTCTGTGAGATAATATCCGCACATCGCAGCCAGCGCGCGTCCCATTTCCAGTGTTATTCTGCCCTTCCATTTCATCCTTTCCATCATCCCGGAGATCTGCTTTATCTCATCATCCCGGCACACCTGCTTCTCTTTTCCTCTGAAATACGAAACCGCAAGTCCCGGACCATATTCCAGTTCCTCAATTTCAAACTGCTCTTTTTTCTTTACCATCATGAGAAAATCATCCAGATACTCCAGTTCCTTCCGTATCTGTTCCAGAGATCTCTTCTGAGTTCCGGAAAAATAATGAATTCCTCGGATCTTCAGATTTGGATACTGTTTTCTTTCACGAATCAGCCCGATCACGGTCTCCTCGTCCATCCCGAACTGATTGCCGCTGGTCAGCCGAAGATATACGGACAGATCCTGATTCTGTTCCGCGCACCATTTCACAAAGCAATAAAACTGATTGGGCGATTCCACCGTATAAACAGATTTTTTTCCGCAATAATCCAGAATCTCCAGAATGTCTTCCTTTTTCTTCAAAACCCCGGATATCAGCAGGCGCTCCGGTGAAATTCTCAAATTCCTGCAGATTCTGAATTCTCCCATGGAACACACCTCAATACGGTCTGCCGCTGCCGCCATCTGCTCTGTCACAAAAGGATTCGCTTTCATTGCGTAACACAGTCCGGTTTCCGGGGACAGATTTTTCCGAAAGCGCCCCAGTTCTTCCATCAGAATATCCATATCAAAAATATACAGCGGCGTTCCGTAGCGTAAGACCGCAAATTCTATTTTATCCGCATTCATACCCCTGTCTCCCCTTTCTCTTTCTTTTCTATCTCCTTCTTTCCGGTTTCTGCTTTTCTTGTCCCTTTCTTCCATTCTTCTGTCTCTTCAGATATTTTCCTCATAAAATAAGCGCGGTCCTTTTTGCCGTTCTTATTCAGCGGGATATCCTCTGCCTGAAGCAGTCTGTTCGGCACCATATAGGGAGGAAGTTTTTCTTTCAGCGCTCTCCGCACATCACCAGAAGCTGGTTTTCCTTTGTAGAATCCGATGATCCTGTTTCTGTCTCTGTCAAACACACAGATGCTGCTGTCAACTCCCGGTATCCCGGACAATGCATTCTCAATCTCTTCCAGTTCAATCCGCCGTCCCATATGCTTGATCTGAAAATCTTTTCGTCCGGCAAAATACAGTTCTCCGTCCGTACCGTAATATCCTTCATCTCCGGTACGATACGTCCGCTGCTCACAGAGATATGTAACAAACTTTTCTTCCGTCTGCTCCGGCTGATTGTAATATCCGTCTGAAAGCGATTCGCCTGCAACACAGATTTCTCCGATCTTCCCCGGTATGACAATTTCGTTTTGATTCTCATCTGTAAGAAACACCTTTCGTCCCGGCAATGCCCTTCCGATCGGAAGCCTGTCCTGATCCTGAAAATCTTTCTCTACTTTATAGTAAGTACAGTTGCATGTAATCTCCGTAGGTCCGTAGAGGTTGACGAACTTTGCATCCGGCAGAGCCTCCCGCCAGATCCGAAGCTGTGATACCGGCATACTCTCCCCGCTGAACATCACTTTGCGCACTGTTTCCGGAACTTTATATTTCAGTCCTTTTAATGCTGAGATCAGGCAGAGCGCAGAGACCGCCCATATAAGTGTTGTGATCTTCTTTCTGCACAGGTAATCGAGAAGTCTTGGCGGCATTGCGAATAATTCTCTTGGAATCAGCACAAGGGTTGCTCCTGTCGCCATAGATGAATAGATATCTTTGACTGACACGTCAAAATCAAAGGGCGCCTGATTCCCGATCCGATCATCTTCCGTGATTCCAAATATTTTTACAAAATGATCAATAAACCGGATCACTGATTTATGGCTGACGACAACACATTTGGGGATTCCGGTTGATCCGGATGTAAAAATCCCGTAGAGCAGATCCGTCTCCCTGCTGTTTCGCCGTATCTCGAGAAGCTTTTCACAGTTAATCCCGCCCTGAAGCGCTTCCTCCATCAGAATAATGCGTCCGCGGTAACCACATTCTTTCAGCAGTCCCAGATGTTCCTTTTCCGTAATTACCACTTCTGTCTTCAGAGTATCCAGTATCTTGCATATCCTCCCGGACGGCTGCTCCGGATGTACCGGGACATAGAATCCTCCCGCATACACAATTCCCAGCATGGATGCCAGGGTGACGGCGCTTTTCTCCGCCAGCACCACTGCCGGCTGCCCTGGTGTAAGGCTGTCAGCCAGGACACTTCCCATTTTCCGGGAGGCATCCTTCAGTTCGCCCCAGGTCAGGCACCTGCTTCCGTCATCCACAGCGATCTCATCTTTCTTTCGCCCGGCTGTATTTTCCAAATATTCCAGTATATTTTCCATCCAATCTCCTCCCTAAAATAATTTGAGAGTGTATGCGCGTGATGTACATACACTCTCACTGACAAAATTAATTCGTTTTGCTGCTGGATGCTGTACCGGAACTCTTGCTGGAAGAACTTCCTGTGCTCTTGCTGGAGGAGCTTCCGGATTTCTTACTGGAAGAACTTCCGGATTTCTTTGTAGAAGAACTCTTGCTGGAAGATGCCTTACTTGAAGATTCCCCGCTTGAAGATGCCTTTCCTGAACTTCCTGTGTTCTTACTTGATGAAGTGGTTGTGGAACTTGTTGTACTCTTCGACGATTTACTGCTGCTCGATCCACATGCCACCATACCAAACGCCAGCATACATACCATACATAATAATAAACCTTTCTTTAAAATACCTTTCATCTTGCAACATCCTTTCTTTTTCTCTTATTTCAAAAGCATGTTTACCTTTGATGGTTCTTATTATGTATTTGAAACCTTAATAGTTCCTAAACGATATCTAAAAAAAACTTAACTCTCCAATATCATTTTCCTGCTGATAAAGTTATAGACCATAACCACAACTGTCGCACCTATTTTCGAAATCATATAAGAAATACCAAGCCTGTCTGTAAAGATCCACATAAACACCAGATTGATCAGCAGGCCGATGATACTGAGAACAACAAATACAGTGAACTTCCAGACAGAATTCCTGGATTCATTGCTGAGAAACACCCATTTCGTGCTGAGGATATAATTATAAACTACTGATACGGAAAATGAGATTCCGCTTGAGAGCAGATAATTCATTCCGGCAAGCTCCGTCAGCGCCACCATGATTCCGTAATCTATGACCGTTGCGGAGCCTCCCACAACAAGAAATCTGAAAATCTGTTTTCCTAACATATTTCTCCTCATCTTCTCTCCGGGCGCTCCACATTCCCCGCGCTGCAGCTTTCTTTCAGATATTCCGAACTCTCTTCTTCTAATTCTTTATTCTCATTAACCTTTCTCATCTCAGAAAATCCACACCTCTGTGTCTCCTGCTCATAGGTTCTCTCGCTGATGATATAACGGGGTCTCTCTTTCGTCTCAAGGTAAATCTTTCCGATATATTCTCCGATCACTCCGAGACACAGAAGCTGAATTCCGCTCAGGAAACAGACGATACAGACCAGACTCGCCCAGCCCGCAACCGTATTGCCTGCCAGCGCGGATATCACAGCCCACACAATGCCGACCATACTGATGGCCGCCAGTACAACCCCCAGCCCTGCGATCATTTTCAAGGGCCGCACACTCAGACTCGTGATCCCGTTAAAAGCCAGGCTTAACATCTTCTTAAGCGGATAATGCGTCTTTCCCTCTATCCGCTTTTTTCTCGAATATTCCACGGTAGTGCTCTTAAATCCAACCATCGGAACAATGCCTCGAAGATACAGATTTACCTCTTTGAATTTGGCAAGTTCCTCCAGAGCTCTCGCACTCATCAGTCTGTAATCCGCATGATTATATATGACTTCCGCTCCCATCCAGGAAAGAACGCGATAAAAGCCCTGGGCTGTAACTCTTTTGAACACAGAATCTGTTTCACGGCTGGATCTCACGCCATAGACAATCTCACATCCATCAAGAAATGCATCCACCATTGGTTCTACTGCTTCCACATCATCCTGTCCGTCACAATCCATACTGATGGTGATGTCACAGAGATCTTTTGCTTCCATCAGGCCGGCCAGCAGGGCATTCTGATGTCCTCTGTTCCGGCTCTGCCGGATCGCCAGTATACGGCTGTCTGACCGGCTCATGTCTCTTAATATTTCCCATGTTCTGTCCCTGCTTCCATCATCAACATAGAGAATTCTGCTCTGACTGCTGATCTTCCTTTTTCCGATCAATTTCTGAAGTTCATTCACAAATATTTCCTTTGTCACAGGCAGCACCGCTTCTTCGTTATAGCATGGAATCACCAGATACAGCACCGGCTCTGTCTTTCTTCCCGTCATCTGTCACTACCTCCTGCACACAATAAATTCTCCAACACTTCCTGTATTGATCAGATACTCTTTCACAAAATTGTTTACCGCGTTCTGCGGATACTGATACTGGCCGTCCATATCCTCGGGCACAAGATAAACCGCATCCGCATTTCCCAATAGCGTGTCCTGCAGACATTCCCTCGGTGTTTTCAGTCCCAGATTTCCCAGCAGAAACATGTCCGTGTATTTATGATATTTATTTACCGGTATCAGGTAAAAAGAAGCACGGTTATCCAGTATGTAGACCTCTCGCCCTTCTTCCACCCAGACGTTCACCTGGGAAATCACGCTCTGATACTCTTCCACTTCATCTTTATCCATGAAAATCCCGTGGAAATGCGGTACATCTGTCAGAAGCACGCTGTTCTGCAGACAATCCGCCGGATACCAGATGAAAATATAAAATGCCGCTGCAGCAGCAGCACCAATCGGTATCAGCCGGAATACAAACCATTTTTTCAGCCATTCTGCCGCCGGAAGAAGCAGAATCAGAAAAGGAATCAGGCAGGTATTGAGATGATATGCATTGCACAACGGATACAGATTGATACACCCCAAACCTCCATACAGCACCACCAGACCACCGATCCGCCCTCTGTTGTCCTTACGGAATCTGATAATATAAATAATAGAATAGATAAGGACAAAAACGCAGAAAGCGCCATGAACTGCATATTCCGTGTTTTCCGTTACATACTGTATAAAGCTCAGGCTGCTGCTGAATGTTGAGATACCGAATACGCTCATCTCCAGAAAATCATCCCAGCTTCCGGTTCCCAGCAGGTAAAACAGAACGAGAAAACAGGGAATAGATGCTCCCAGCATCCGAAAAAACAGAAGCCGGACCGTCTCTTTCCCTGTATCTTTCCTCATCCGGCTGATCCATACCACACTAATCCATGAGGCAAGTGCCACAAATCCGCCGAAGGTCTGCTTACTCATTACAGCCACACCGCCAAGAATACCGATCAGAAGCTGTATGTACCATCTGCCATAGCTGTCACGGCCGCTTCCGTAACTGTGACCTGTAATCACAGAATTATCGCCTGATCCAGATAATTCATTCTCTCCATTCTGCTCTCCGATTCGAAGCATTTCTCCCATATCAATGTAGATTGAACAAAGCATGCAGAACAAAATCAGGCAGCTGTATTCAAAAAATACGTTGTACTTAAACAAAAACAAAAATCCAGCCGGTATAAGCCACCGCAGAAGACCTTTCGCTCCCATCCGGCCGCCCGCCATATACAGAATCTGACAGATTCCCGCAAACAGCAGCGCGCCGAGCATTCTGGTGACCAGAAGTTCCTTCCCGAACAGCGCAAGCACCAGACCGTGAAGCGCCGCAAACAACGGCGTCTGCAGCAAATTGAAATCCCGATACGGCACAAGTCCGGAAGCCATGTTGTTTCCAAAATTATAATTCCATATCTCGTCAACATTTCCAAGCTGGCGGAACACTCCAAGACTGACCGCCATAAGCAAAAAAACTATAAATGTAATCCATCCTCGGCGCACCGGGCGCTGCAACTCTCTATCCATGTCTGATCTCCTTCCTGTGTGTCACCGGTTTTTGACCCAATATAGTATTCTAATATTATAACTTATTCATCTTAAAACTTCCTGAAAAACTTCTTAACAATTCTAAATGGGATGTTAATCCCTGTCTCATATAAAAGAAAGGAGCAACTGAATAAATTATTCCATCACTCCTTCCGGTTCTTCCCTCCCAGAAATCTAATCCATTTTTCTCCTTCATCTTATCACGTTCCGCTAAAAGAGAACATAGTAAACTGTAATTTTCGCACCTCTGGATTTCCGGGCGATACCGCCCTGTGAATTTTCGAACCGTACTGAACCACTCTTCTGAAATAGAAACGCAGTCGAATCCCGAAGATTAAAAAGACACCCTCGACAGGATTCTGTCTTGGATGTTTTCAAAGATATCATTATAAAATTAGTTTTGCAATATGCTTTTCTCCCAAAAACGGGTTATCAACAAACTTACACGGATTGTAAAAAGTTATCCTCATTCTGATGAAACTTTCTGTGGAAAAATTATTATAAAAGAAGCCGACATCCTGTCTGTACAAGATTTCGGCTTCACTTCTACGTTCCCGAGGTGATTCGAACACCCGACCTACCGCTTAGGAGAAACCACAACCAAATCAACCAGCGTATAACAAAGACTCCTCTAATGTCCTGGAACGCCCTATTTTCCTGGACATTTTAGCCTTTTGAAACGGGATGGAATTACCTCAAGTTCCATCTCGTTTTCTCTTGTATTCTGGTGTGAAATTAGCAGGTTGTTAGCAGTAAGTTGGCTCGAATCCGGTGCATCCGCCATTTTATTAGCCGATTGCACCTACATCTCAGGAACGCTCAGCGCATTTCATTATAGCAACCTATTAATGAAACACAAAAACCAGCTTTCTCCATCTTCATATTTCTCATGGAATAATAAAATCTTATCACAGAGTATGCCAAAACACAATTATTATATGCAAAGGAGAACTCTTATGGAATACCAATTAGAACTCAAACAAATCGTAGATTTTCCACGCTGCCGGATCTACCGCAACTTCATACAGACCTTATTAAATGACAGGAGCATCCGAACCACCGGAGGCTCTTTTCTTTTCTGGTA
>DXGZ01000100.1 GCA_019113645.1 Candidatus Mediterraneibacter vanvlietii
GTGGAAAAATGTTGTTAAACGGTGCGAGGGGATTGTCTGAGCCGCAGGCGAGTTGCCCCGAGTGCCGTTTTGCATTTAAACATTTTTTCATCCCTTTAGAAGTTCCCGGATTCTGGAACGGAACACGAAACGCATCTCTCCGCTCTCAGAATACGTTTCATCAACTTATCTGCTTTCGATTTCTGCTCATCTTTTTGTCGGGCCGCTTAGTGAACAAAATAGCGGCATCCACAGATTATTGCACCCATTGCAGATCAGCGAGATCACTACCCACGCGATAAAATACCAGATTGCCTGATAAACCGGATTTCCCTTGCTCTTAAATGTAATATTTCTCTGAAGCGGGAAATTGATACACTGGGCAAGAAAAAATCCTGCCTCATATTCAATCTGGTCAGTCATGGATCTTCCAGCCGTTCAGCCACTGTGCCGTCTCAGCTGAACTGTGGTCAATGATCTCGCTGTGCCCCAGATCCAGAGCGTTTATTGTCTCCATATCCTCATCACTTAATTCAAAATCCCAGATATTCAGGTTCTCTTCCATTCTCTCTTTGTGCACAGACTTTGGTATGATCACCACGCCTCTCTGCGTGTTCCAGCGAAGAGCCGTCTGCGTTGGCGCAGAGGTCTGCCAGGCGGTCCGGATAGAAATTGCACACGCCTATAGCACGAATCTTTCCTTCCTTATATAACTCTTCCATTGCTTTCCATGCGCCGTAATAATTGTTAAACGGCTGATGGATCAGATAAAGATCCAGATAGTCAAGTCCAAGGTTGTTCATAGAGGTTTGAAACGCCTGCTTCGCGCTCTCATACCCGGCGTCCTGGATCCAGAGTTTTGTAGTAATGAATAATTCTTCTCTTGGGATCCCGCTTTTTCTGATTGCTTCTCCGACTGCAGCCTCATTAAAATAAGCCGCAGCAGTATCGATCAGCCGATACCCGGCCGCCAGGGCATCGCTGACCGCCTGCTCGCATACGGCTGCTTCCGGCACCTGATATACGCCAAATCCTTCCATCGGCATCTTCACACCGTTATTCAGCATTACATATTCCATATCTTTTTTGCCTCCTGATTTCTAATTTTCTTTTTTCTGATCAGAATTACAATAGATCTGTAATTATGCTATAATTAAGAATATTCTCAGCAGACCTCCTGCTGATTCTGATTATATAAGGAGTTTTCTTATATGTACACTACAGCATTTTTATATAGCATAAGCATTTACTTATGCTATGCCTCTGCCTGCAGAAGTCTGCGGTCTGTATATCTGAAACATTATGAAAGAAAGGAGAACTACTATGGATGTTACACAGCTTCAATCTTTTAAGCTCATAGCCGAAACCCAGTCCCTGACCAAAGCAGCCGGGATCCTTCATGTCTCACAGCCGGCCATGAGCACCATGCTGAAAAAATTCGAAGAAGAACTGGATGCAGAACTGTTTGACCGATCCCCGAACCGGATCCATCTGAATAAAACCGGAGAAATCGCTCTGATCCATGTGAACAATATTCTGCGGGCCATCGAACAGATGAAAGCCGACATACGAAGCACCGCACAGAAGGATCTGACTCTTTCCGCCGCATTCTGCGATCCCGGCGTACGCTGGTTCTGTGTGCCCCGTTTTTCTGTCGCCTGTCCCGACGTCCATCTGAAGGATGATCTTTATGAGGGAAGCGATGCAGCGAAGCTTCTCAAAGACCGTGTTTATGACCTGATTATAACTTCGTACAAAATAAAGGAGAACCACATCTCAAGCGTTCCCTTTCTGAAAGATCAGGTGCTCCTTTCAGTGCCGGATGACAGCTCGCTTCTCGGATATGACGCCATCTCCTTAAAAGATATTCCGGCTCAGCCCTTGCTGTACCCGCAGATCGGCGGATATTTTCTATCGCAGATCGAGAAACTGATTACTGAGAACGATCTTCAGATCACAATGGTAAAAAACAATTTTAACATTTATCAGCATCTGATCCGCACTACCAATTTTCTCGCCACAATTTCCCGCCTGTCGATAGATCTGAGAAATGACGGGACGCATCGCGCGCTGATCCCGTTCAGCGATCCTGAACTGAGCGTGACTTTTTACATCTCCTACCTGGCTTCAAACAGAGAAAAGATTATGCAATTTCTGAACTGGGCGAAAGACCTGAACTGAAGCCACAGTTCCCGCCCGGAAAAATAAAAGGAGGAGCCTCCGTTTCCGGAAGTCTCCTCCTTTCATTTTTCTCTGGATACCGTTTATTACGGCCAGGCGCAATTTAATACGCTCTTCCCCAGTAAACCATATGTTTCGCAGGTTTGCCGCAGCATACGCACACATCGGACAGATGCTCTTCCTCCATCGGGATACATCTGGATGTCACGCCGCCTGTCTGAGCTTTGATCTCATCCTCGCACTCTTCTTCGCCGCACCACATAGCCTTAACGAAACCTTTCTTGTTCTGAACAGCTTCTTTCATCTCGTCCATCGTAACTGCTGTGCTGATGTGATCCTCGAGGAATGCTTTTGCCTTTGCGTAGAGATCCTTCTGGATCGTCTCAAGAATCTCTCCGAGTTTCGTTGTGATCTCATCCATCGGCACAACGATCTTCTCTCTCGTATCACGGCGCACAACAACAACCTGTCCGTTCTCGATATCTTTCGGACCGATCTCGATACGTGTCGGGATTCCCAGCATCTCCTGCTCGCTGAACTTCCATCCCGGACTCTTCTCGGAATCATCGATCTTCGCGCGGTATCCTGCCGCCTTCAGAGCGTCAAGCAGTTCATTTGCCTTCTCGAGCACGCCTTCCTTATGCTGCGCAACCGGAATCACTCTCACCTGTACCGGCGCAATTCTCGGCGGAAGCACAAGACCGCTGTCATCACCGTGTACCATAATAATCGCGCCGATAATTCTCGTGGACAGTCCCCAGGATGTCTCATAAACGCTGTGAAGTTCATTGTTCTTGTCCGCATATTTGATGTTGAACGCATCCGGGAATGCATTTCCGAAGAAATGGCTCGTCGCGGACTGAAGCGCCTGTCCGTCATGCATCAGCGCCTCGATTGTATAAGTATCCTGCGCGCCTGCGAACTTCTCGCTCTCCGTCTTTCTTCCCGCAACAACCGGGATCGCAAGGTCTTCCTCAACGAAATCTTTATATACTTTCCACATCATCTTTGTCCGCTCTTCCGCTTCCTCATAAGTCGCGTGGATCGTATGTCCTTCCTGCCAGAGGAACTCTCTGGAACGAAGGAACGGTCTCGTCGTCTTCTCCCAGCGAAGCACGGAACACCACTGATTCCATACTTTCGGCAGATCACGATAGGACTGCACTGTCTTGCTCCACACATCGCAGAACAGAGTCTCAGAGGTAGGACGGATACAGAATCTCTCCTGAAGCTGCTCCATTCCTCCGTGTGTCACCCATGCCACTTCCGGAGCAAATCCTTCGATATGATCCTTCTCCTTCTGAAGCAGGCTTTCCGGAATCAGTACCGGAAGATATACATTTTCTACTCCCGTGTCTTTGAAGCGTTTGTCCAGATCCGCCTGGATATTCTCCCAGAGCGCATATCCATTCGGCAGATAATTCAGGCATCCCTTAACTCCTGAATAATCACACAGCTTCGCTTCGCGCACAACATCCGTGTACCACTGCGCAAAGTCTTCGTCTCTCGAAGTGATCGACTGTACCAGTTTCTTTTCCTTTGCCATCTCTCTTCTCCTTTTCCCATTTTACTTTTGCTTCATTTGATATACAACAACGCCGGGAGACCAGATCCCCCGAAAACAAGGGACCGGATCTCCCGGCGGTACCACCCTAATTAACAATATACCGCGGCCATAAGGCCATGATCTCATATACTGTTCACTCTTTTGTCCGTAACGCTGACCTGCGCCGCGCTTTCACGCGGAAGCTCCCGGGCCGGTTCTATCGGTTCCTGCAGGAGCTTTCACCAGCCGCCCCCTCTCTGAGCATTTCCCGGATATACTAATCCCGTTCATCACTTTTCGTAACTGTGATTCTAAACGAAAACAGCAGACGTGTCAAGTCCTGCTGCTCTCCGGTTAGTTTTTACCTTGTTGCCCTCCGATTTTCCACATGTTATTCTATAAATACAGGAGCGATGCTTCTTCAGCTTCCAGCTGAACTACTATACAACAAAATCATTTTCTCAACACTTATCACACAGAAGGAGGCGGCCATGACTACTTCCAGACATCCTACCCCTGAAACAAACCAAAATCCCGCTCTTCCCTCCCCCGAGGAACTTATAGAGCAGTACGCGGCGCTGATCTGGAAGATCTGTTCGCGTTATCTGAGTAATCCCGAAGATATTAAGGAATGTGTAAACGATACTTTTCTTGCCTTTTATATGCAAAGCGAAAAGTTTGATCCCCGGAAGGGCTCCGTTCCCGCTCTCCTGTCTGCAATCGCCCGGAACAAAGCTGTCAGCCTGGCCAGGAAAAACCGCTCATATGCGGGCAATTACGGAAATGGCGGCAGCTCGGAAAAAGACATCGGACAGGCAGCTTCGAGCGGCCGCTTTACCAGCCTTGATATGGAAGACATCCCTGATCCAGACACCACCGATGACCGGCTGATTGAGCGGATGGATCTTGAGGCCGCCATGGACTCGCTCACCCCTGAAGAATTTGACCTGATCCGCATGAAATATTATGACGGCATGACTATCCGGGAAATCGCCGAGTCCATGAACCTTCCTTATGAAACTGTGAAGAAACGGCATCAGCGCTCCCTTGGCAAGCTGCGCCGCTATCTGACGCTGACACTGATCATCCTTGTCATCGCGGCAGTGCTCTCCGCATGTGCATACATTATCCTGCACTATTTCAATATCATACCGGGATACGGCGTGACCCGCACAGACAGCGATGCGGTATTTTATGTTCTTGACGAAGAGGTATCCACAGAAGCAGGTCAGTATGATATCACACTGACCAGAGCATTTCTGTACAACGGAAAACTGGGCGCTGAATTCATCATCCACAGCACAGAACCCGTCGAGTCATATACAGACGGGTTCCCCTGGTACGGTGAACTGAGCCGGTACTGGTCAGTGGATAACGGAGACGAATGCTTTCAGGCCACGGCAACAGAAGACGGATATTCCCTGGATGAAACAACACAGCGCACCTCATGCACTGTCCCCTTCAGCGCAAGCGACCTCAGGGATGAAATGGTTCTGGTCAACGAAAAGGCCGGGCTGACGATTCCGTTCCGCCTTATTTCTTCCGAAAGCCTCCCTGCCGAAAGTTACGGTTATGAGATGGGAGAACTCGGAGGATTTGCTGTTGACGCATATATGGAAGACGGTCATCTCATGGCAGATATTTATTCCCTGTCGAGCGATGAGTTTGCCATCTATCCGGAGGGGCTTCTTACCATCGACAAAGGTTCTGTCACTGCCGAGTCCGCTGACGGAAACAGCCTGAACGGGACTTTCATCCAGAGTATGTTTCATTCCAGTTCAGTGGAATCAGCTCCAACAGTACAGACCTTTGATTTCGGTCCCGCTGATCCCGGAAGCTACACAATACGGATCGATACCCCGGCGCTGAAGGCAGATCTGCCTGAAGATCTGTATATTCCACTGGCTGAACTTCACGACGCTGCTGGGGATAAAAGCTACGATATTCCGGAAGGAACCGTTGTGTTCGGCACACCATTAACGGAAAATCCGCTGCTCGAAGGCAAACCGGAGTCCACCCCTGACTCAGAGGGTTCTGTCAGCTTTACCCTCCCGGAAGGGGGCTCTGCCACCAGCGCTCCCATATCCGAGCTCCCCGCATCCGAAGATACAGAGGAAAATGAATCGGAAAGCCCGACAGCAAATGAGGCAGAAACCACGCCGGAATACGAGGAAGCCGACCCGATGACAACATTTTACTATCCACTTGAAGTGACCCCGAACCGCGAAGATCTGATCTTCGACCAGATCACATTTAACCTGGAACTGATTGACAGCCCCGGAGAGCATCTTCCTTTCCCAAACGGTTTTCATACCGTCCTTGACCCGGAAGACTTTTTCATGTGGGGAGTCAGTTTCTCCTGGCAGGAAACACCCGATTCAGGCATTGATGATCTGTATCTCGGCGGATCCTCAGAAGATCCCCGCATGGGTTCCTCCGATATTTCGTACGGATGGGATTATACCTTTGAGATACCGGTAACCGCAGAGTAAGAATTCTGCCCCATCCATTCAGAGCGTTCTGCGTTCAGTCATTCAGAGCGTTCTGCATTCAGTCATTCATAACGTTCTGCATTCAGTCATTCATAACGAAAAACGGCAGCCTGCGCTGCCGTTTTCATTTGCATTCAATTCAGTTTGCTGTTATTCATCCTGATTTTCTTACCTGTAAATCTACTCTTCAAACAGCGGCGTGGAAAAATACCGCTCTGCTGTGTCCGGAAGCACTGTTACCACAGTCTTTCCTTCTCCCAGTTTCCTTGCCAGTTTCAGAGCCGCCGCCACATTGGTGCCGGATGAGATACCGCACATGATGCCTTCCTTTGACGCAAGCTCGCGGGACACCCTGATCGCTTCTTCATCCGTCACGATGCAGATATCATCATAGATCTCGGTATTCAGAATCTCCGGAATCACGCCATCGCCGATTCCCATCTGAAGATGCGTTCCGATAGATCCTCCTGAGAGGATCGCCGCATGTTCCGGCTCCACCGCCCAGATCTCCATATCCGGGTTCTTCTCTTTCAGCACCTCTCCGATTCCGGTAATCGTTCCGCCCGTTCCGATCCCGGAACAAAAGCCATTGATCGGACCGTCCACCTGCTCCAGTATCTCTATCGCCGTCTGGTTTCTGTGCACTTCCGGATTCGCCGGATTCTCAAACTGCTGGGGCACGAAGACCCTCGGGTCTTCCTCTGCCATCCGAAGCGCTGTGTTCAGACACTCCTCAATACACGCGCCGATATTTCCCGCATCGTGGATCAGAATCACTTCCGCACCGTAATGCCTTACCAGTTTTCTCCGCTCCTCACTGACCGAATCGGGCATAATGATTTTCGTCTGATACCCGCGCACCGCGCCTACCAGAGCCAGCCCGATCCCCTGATTGCCGCTGGTCGGCTCCACGATAATCGTATCCTTATTGATCAGACCTTTCTCTTCCGCATCACGAATCATGTTGTAGGCAGTTCTTGTCTTGATCGATCCGCCCACGTTGAGTCCCTCAAACTTCACAAGGATCTGCGCGCTTCCTTCTTCCGCCATACGTCCCAGACGGATCAGAGGCGTATTCCCCATTGCCTCAAGTATATTATTATAAATCACTGTCATTCACATACCTTTCTGAAAAATCGTGTTAATCTAACCTTATTATTATATTATGCCAGATTCGAAAACTCAACAAATTTTCCCAAAACAGCTATTTAGATCATCAACTGCCGGATTCAGATCAGACGAAAACAGAGTGGCTTTACAAGACATATTCTGCTGGGAGGGGGACTGTGTTCGGCTTCCGCTCCAGGGGATAAGGGAAACTAAGGAGTTCCGGGGACGGACTAAAA
>DXGZ01000101.1 GCA_019113645.1 Candidatus Mediterraneibacter vanvlietii
GGGAGCTTTAGAAAAAGTTAATGAGCGGGAAAACTGCGTTGGATTGAAAATGGAAATTGTCTGAACGAAGTGAGTTGTTCCATTTTCAATCCTGTCTTTAGCAGGTTTCCCGCTCATTTAGTTTTTCTTAGTTCCCGGAGCGGAGCCGAATCCGGTATTCCCTTCCCGCAGAATACGTTTTCAATAATGATCTCCCGCGGATTTCGGACTTGTTCTATCCAGGTTTTCGGTCCGACAAACTCAGATTTCACTTCCGATTGCGATACTGTACGGGTGTGATATTATACATTTTCTTGAACACCCTGTTGAAATGTTCTACGTTCTGATACCCGACGGATTCCGCAATGCTTTCCACTGTGGCGCTGCTTCCCTTGAGCATTGCGCGTGCCTTTTTCATGCGGATTTTTTTCAGAATATCCCCGAATGTCATTCCGGATTTTTCTTTTATATATTTCGAGAGATAAGGTTTGGAGAGAAAGAATTTCTCCGAGAGATCATCAAGTGTCACATCTTTATAGTTCGCATAGATATAATTGGTAATCTCGAGGAGCCGTTCATCCTTTCCTGCCTGAGACTCTGCGATTTCTTTGATTTTATTTACGGCAACAACGAGTGCTTCGATGGAAGCCTTGATGATATCGGCGTCAATACCCACACCCCAGTAGCGTTTTTTATTGCACATGATTCCTACATAAGCGACCGCGCGTGATGAGGAGCCTTTTGTCAGTGAGTGCTCTTCATACACTGTCAGTTCATAACTGATATCGAAGTAATGCTTGATCGCGTTGCTTACCGCATCCAGACGTCCGTTTCCAACGCCCATGATTTTAAGATCATTGCCGTTATGGTGGATAGCTGCCTCTGCTATAATACCGTCTTCCTGTTTGAAGTGGCACTCATCTAAAGTAAATACAGGTTTTGCAGTAATGTAGTTATCTTCAAAGATATGATATACCCAGTCAGGTGTAAGCTCTTTATGCGCTTTGTCTGATACATCTTTGACCAGATATCCTACCTCCTCTTTCATCTTTTCCGGCAGGCTGATGCCGAAACTCTGCTTCAGAATGTAGTTTACGCCGCCTTTTCCGGACTGGCTGTTGATACGGATAACATCGGAATCGTATCTTCTTCCCACATCCTGCGGGTCGATCGGCAGATACGGAACTGTCCATTTGTCCGGATTGTGCTCTTCTCTCCATGCCATGCCTTTGGCGATAGCATCCTGATGTGAACCGGAAAACGCAGTAAATACAAGTTCTCCTGCATATGGCTGACGCGGTGATACTTTCATTCTTGTAACACGCTCGTAAATCTCGCATATATCACTCATGTTCGAAAAATCAAGCTCAGGATTTACTCCCTGGGAGAACATATTCATTGCCAGCGTGATAATATCTACATTTCCGGTACGCTCTCCGTTTCCGAACAGAGTACCTTCAATACGGTCTGCTCCGGCAAGAATTCCCAGCTCAGCGTCACTTACTCCTGAACCGCGGTCATTGTGCGGATGAAGGGAAAGAATGACACTGTCTCTGTGAATAAGGTGTTTGTTGAAATATTCTACCTGGCTGGCAAAAACATGGGGCATCGCATTTTCCACAGTTGTCGGAAGATTGATGATTGCCTTATTTTCTTTTGTCGGTTTCCAGATATCGAGCACTGCATTGCAGACTTCAAGTGCATAGTCTACTTCTGTTCCCTGGAAACTTTCCGGACTGTATTCAAAGGTAAAGTTTCCGCTTGTTTCTTCCGCCAGCTGCTTTAAAAGAAGCGCACCATCTATTGCAATCTGTTTGATCTGCTCTTTGTCTTTTTTAAATACCTGCTCTCTCTGAGCTACAGAGGTGGAGTTGTATACATGAATAATAGCGTGCGGAGCTCCCTTTACTGCTTCAAATGTTCTTTTGATGATATGCTCTCTTGCCTGAGTCAGAACCTGTACGGTAACATCATCTGGAATCATATTCTGCTCGATCAGTGTCCTCATAAACTGATATTCTGTTTCAGACGCTGCCGGGAATCCGACTTCAATTACCTTAAATCCAATATCAACCAGAAGCTGGAAGAACTCCAGTTTTTCATCCAGACTCATCGGCTCAATCAGTGCCTGATTTCCATCTCGCAGATCAACGCTGCACCAGATCGGTGCTTTTTCAATCGCATCTTTTTTCACCCAGTCATAACATGGCTCGGGCGGCATGAAATAGGTTTTTTCGTATTTTTTCCAGTTTTCCATTTCTGTCTTTCTCCTTATATTAAATCAATTTTATTGTTTTATTTTATCCTCACATATACTACCATATGGAGTGGAATGTGAACAGTGACAAAATTAATCACCTGACTTGATCTTTTTTAATAAAAACATTAAAATCTTGTATAATCACCGGATGTTAAAAGAAAAACTGTTCTTTCATATAGTTCATGCAGACAGAGAATGTTCGCGGCAGAACAGAATATGCGGCAGTAATCTGAAATGACGCTACAGTTTTTCCGTTTACAGAATATGCGACTGTTCCCAGATTACTTCCTTTTTCCAAAGGAGCTGTGAGCCGTTCGGGAAGATCCAGAGTTTCTTCAATAGTTTCGTCTTTTTTCAGAAGAACACTGACATTCTCTCCATCCACATTTAGCGGAACGACAACAGAATCAGAGGAAGGGAACCCGCCCAGATAGCCGTTTTCAACCGGAAGCGCTTCTTCGGAGATGTTCGGCGATATGGTACGGTATTCATAATTTTCAAGTCCGTATTCCATCAGTTTTCTTGTATCAGCCCATTTGTATCCTTTATTGTTTGGCCATCCGCAGGCGAGGAGTGAAACAATAAAAGTTTTTCCATTGCTCCGCAGCGCGCCTACATAACAATATCCTGCGTCGGAAGTGAAACCGGTTTTCCCCGTGAGAGCGCCATCCATCATTTTGAGAAACGCGTTGTGGTTCGCACATGTATAACTGCTGCTTCCGGCAGTGTCTGTAAAGGTATGGGATTCTGTCCGGGTGATCTCAAGAAAAGTATCTTTTTGCGGGGATTCCAGGATACAGTAACGCATGATCCGTGCAAGATCGCAGGCTGTCGTGTGGTGGATGCCGTTCTCATCCTCTGCATCCAGTCCGTTCGGAGTGATAAAATATGTAGAGGTACATCCGATGTTCGTTGCTTTCTCATTCATCATGGAAGCAAACCCCTCAACACTTCCGCCGATGTATTCCGCCACAGCAACAGCAGAATCATTGTGCGATTCCAGCATAAGGGAATAGAGAAGGTCCTGCAGATAAAAGACGTCCCCTTCCCGCATGCCAAGCCTTACTTCCGGCTGTGCAGCTGCATCCGCGCTTGCGGTCACCCTGTCTTTTGGATCGCCGTTTTCCAGAGCAAGAATGCATGTCATGATTTTTGTCGTACTTGCCATTGGGGCTTCTTCTCTTCCGTTTTTGGAAAATAAAATACGCCCTGAATCTGCGTCCATAAGGACAGCGCAGCGGGCGTACAGTTCAGAAGGCGTTATCTCTTCGACGGTTTCTTCTGACGGATTCTCCTCGGCGGCAAGAATCGCCGGCGGATAGAGACCCATTACAAAGACAAATATCAGAACGAGACAAACAAATGCTCCAGGTTTTAAATTTTTATTCATTACAGAGACCTCAGGCATATCTGCTTTAATTTCAGTTTATGCCCGGGAAGGAGAATATAGAAGTTCAGCCCGGTTCTCCAGTCAGATGTCGAGTTTTAGCTGGGCTTCATCTTCAGCTTCTTCCTTAAAGTGTTCGATCTGGGCCTGGTCGACAACAGGCAGGTCATCAAGCGAATGCACGCTGAATCGCCGGAGGAACTCTTCTGTTGTTCCGAACAGAAGAGGCCGTCCCGGAGCGTCGAGCCTTCCGGTTTCCTCCACAAGCCCATATTCTACCAGTTTATTTACCGCGTGATCAGATTTTACACCGCGTATCTTTTCAATTTCAATTTTTGTCACAGGCTGTTTATAAGCGATGATTGAAAGTGTTTCAAGCAGGACATCGGTAAGCACATATCTCTTCGGCTGCTTCGCCACGCGGATCAGGTACTCGTACATCTCTTTTTTTGTGCAGAGCTGAAATGCATTTTCAAGTTCAATGATGCGGATTCCCCTGTCTTCTTCCTCATACCGGTCCATCATATGATGAATAAGCTTCCGGATCGTCTCCTCGTCATGACCTACTGCCTCGGCGATCCTGCTCAGCTCCACGGAATCCCCCATTGTAAACAGAATGGCCTCAATTGCTGCCTGAACTTTCTCTATTTCCATTCGCATCCCCTGTCCTTTCGATTAATATCTCTCCGCACGTATCCTCCTGCCTCACACGTATCTCTCCCAGTTTCATCATTTCAAGTATGGCGAGAAATGTGACAACAATATGCATTTTGCTGTGCTGTTTCTCAAGCAGCTGCCGAAAGCTGAAATGAGTGTGGTCTCTCATATAGCTGTGTATATAAGTAAATTTTTCCGACAGGGATACTTCTTCCTTCTCGATCTTTCCGAATTTGCTGCGGACAGGATCGATTTTATCAGTCTGGCGTTTCATCACATCCTGAAAAATGTCATTCAGCTTTTTCAGGGTAAGGCCGTCAAGAAGCTGATCCAGATCAACAGGTTCCACATACTGCTCTACATCTTCCGGTATCGTCGGTTTCTTGTAGAGCACCATATCCGAGTCAGTCTCCTTCTCTCTCAACTGATAGGAAATATATTTATACATCTTATACTGCAGGAGCTGCTCGACCAATTCCTGCCGCGGATCTTCCTCCTCTCCGTCTTCCGTGACTTCTTTCGGAAGAAGCATCCGGCATTTGATATCAAGAAGCGTAGCTGCCATGACAAGAAATTCACTCATCACGTTCATGTCTTCTCGCTGCATGTTCCGGATATACTCCATATACTGATTTGTAATCTCAACAATCGGTATATCATAGATGTCTATTTTATTTTTATCGATAAGATGAAGAAGAAGGTCCAGCGGTCCTTCAAATACTTCCAGTTTAACCGGTATTCCCATGATCATTCCCCAAAACAGTTACAAAATGTACCAAAAATATATTATAAGGGAATCCGGCTTCTTTTACAATCTTTTTTTCCGGCGTCCGGCTTATGAGCGAATTGTCACGGATACAACTTCCGGAATGTTAAAAAGACGGATATTCAATGTGTGGGAACCGAGACCCCGACTCACAATCACTGTCTGGTTTCCGTGCCGTTTCATCTCGCCGGAGTGTTTCGGAAACAGGAAGCCCTGAGGTGTTATGATGCCTCCAATCCCCGGGATGCGTACAAGTCCGCCGTGGAGATGTCCGGAAAGGATAAGGTCAGCCCCCCATTCCAGGTAGGCGTCCACATAGGACGGATTATGCGCGAGGAGAATAGAATAATCATAAGCCACGCTGTTTTTGACAGGAGAAAATCCCATGTATGCTTCTATATTACCGGCAGTTATATGTGCTTTTTTGAATTTGGCGTAAGCTTCCATTTCCAGGGCAAGCCCGCAGATCAGCAGTTTTCCCCCGCCAACTTCCATTATGCAGGCATCATTTTCAAGGAACTTCACTCCGCTCTCTTTGAGAATTCTTTCGTATTCCTGATGGATACTGCCGTACAGTTCGGGATCACTTTTCCGTCTCTGTTCGTGATTCCCGTTCGCATAGATTACCGGGCAGATCACAGGAAGCTGACGCACAAAATCAAGCGCTGCATCGTGAGGGACTCCGGTTTTTCCAACGAGCATATCGCCGCCGATCAGGATGAGGTCCGGATTCTCAAGGCGAACCGCGCTAAGCAGATCTTCGTTTTCTTTCCCGTAAACGCAGTTATGAAGATCGCTCAGAAACACGATCTTCACATCCCGGTTCAATCCTTTTAATTTTTCGCTTTTCACCTGATAACGCGTAACGGAAAAACTGTGTGTTTCCCGCCATATTTCCGCTGCCAGGAAAACAGATGCAATGATTACGAGAAGGATGAATACAGTCCACATACTCATGATTTTTCTCCGGAAAGAGCCTGTTCTTCTGCAATACGTATTCCTGCACTTGTCCCGATCCGGTCAGCGCCTGCCTCCACCATTGCCTGAACGTCCGCCAGGCAGCGGATTCCTCCGGAAGCTTTCACACCCATTTCAGGTCCCACGGTCCGGCGCATCAGCCGGATATCATCGACTGTCGCGCCGCCGGTTGAAAATCCGGTGGATGTTTTCACAAAATCAGCTCCTGCTTCCTTTGCGGCGAGGCAGGCTTTTTCCTTCTCCTCATCTGTAAGAAGACAGGTCTCCAGGATCACTTTTACCAGTGCCCTGCCCTCTGCCGCCTGTACAACTGCTTCGATGTCTTTTTTTACATAATCCCAGTTTCCGCTTTTCGCCATTCCTGTGTGGATGACCATGTCAAGTTCCTGGGCGCCGTCTTTTACAGCCAGAGCAGCTTCCGCCGCCTTGGCCCCGGTCGACATGGCCCCGAGAGGGAACCCGATCACTGTGCATACTTTTACATCGGTATCTTTCAGGAGTCCGGCACAGAGTGATACGAAAGAAGAATTCACGCAGACGGAGCAGAATCCGCAGGAAACCGCTTCTCTGCACAGCTTCTTGATCTGTTCAGGCGCTGCATCCTGCTTCAGCAAAGTGTGGTCAATCATTTTTACATAATTCATAATCTGAGAGTTCCCCCTTGGAGTTTTATTTTCCTGTCTATTTTATAAAGTATTTTCAAATGCGTCAATATTGTCGATCTTTCCGATCACAACGATGATATCCCCCTGCCTGAACTGATAAGTCGGGCTGATCTCGATGCTGGTCTCATTCCCGCTTTCGATTGCAATGATATTCAGATGATATCTGCGGCGGATCTCCGTATCTTCCACACAGCAGCCGATCAGTTTGTCCGGGATCTGGATCTGGCGGATCTCCACGCTGTTGAACAGTGATACATAGTCCAGGAAATTACTGGAAATCAGTTTCTTCCCGAGACGCAGCGCCATATCTCTCTCCGGGTAAACAACTTCCGCACCGAGCTTTTTCAGAACAGCGCCCTGTTCTGCGCTGAGCGCTTTTGAGATAACGCGCGGTACGCCCATCTCAATGACGGACATGGTCGTAAGAATGCTTACGTCTACCTTCTCTCCGATACAGATAATAACAACGTCGCAGTTCTGAATACCGATTTCACGCAAAGTCTCCGTACTCAGATTGTCAGCGACAAATGCGTATTCCGTATACTGGCGCATTTCCTTAATCTTATTCTCATCACGGTCCACAACGATAACTTCATTCTCAGATTCGGCAAGCATCATTGCCAGTGCTTCTCCAAACCGTCCCAGACCAATTACTCCAAATACTGTGTTTTGTTTCTTTTTCATAACAGAATCCTTTCTGACTGATGATTTATATTTATTACCCTATTACAACTGTTTCTTCGGAATATCTTGCGTTCGGTTCCGCCCGGTCGATCCACATGGACAGGAGGGTAAATGCCCCTACTCTTCCGGTGAACATGACAAGAATGATTACAAGTTTTCCCGCCACGCTAAGATATGGTGTAATTCCTGTTGAGAGTCCTACTGTTCCGAATGCAGATACGACCTCAAAAAACAGCTGTATAAAACTGTATTCCGGATCCAGCACGCACATCAACAAGGTTGCGATGCAGACAACACTTCCGGAAAGGAAGGTAATCAAAAAAGCTCTTGAAACATTTTCCTTTGAGATACTCCTGCGGAAAGCATGTATGGGATTTTTGGTAACCATACTCCGGGTTTCCTGCACCATCACGAAAAACGTGCTGGTCTTGATACCGCCTCCGGTAGATCCGGGGGACGCACCGATAAACATAAGTATACAAAGAACAAAAAGTCCTGCATTCGTAAAGTCTCCGATCGAATAAGTGGAGAATCCTGCCGTTCTCGCAGACACACTGTGGAAGAATGCCCCCAGCCATGTAATGTGTTCGGTAGCCTTTAAAAGCAGAGTTCCTGCAACGAGAAGGACTACCGTTGTTGTAATAACTACCTTTGAATGCAGTGAGAGCTTTTTGAATGAACGATGCTTCAGGATATCAATAATAACCAGGAATCCCAGGCCCCCGAATATGATCAGGAAGCATGTCGTGAGATTCAGGAGAACATTCGTCTGATAAGGGATCAGATTCCGAAGCCCGCCCAATATGTCAAATCCCGAGTTGTTAAACGCCGCAATCGAGTGGAACAGACTGATTCCCAGAGCATGAAGCGGTTCATAATCCCGGCTGAATACAAGGAAGCTCAGGAGTGCTCCTATTGCCTCAAAACAGAGTGTCAGGAGAAGCACAGACTTCACCAGTCTCACAATCCCTCTGTAATTATCTACGTTGAGCGCTTCCTTGACCAGGTTTCTGCTCTTTAATCCGACTCTTTTTCCGGCAGCAATCATCAGACCTACGCCGATCGATGTCACTCCGAGCCCTCCGACCTGAATCAGCGCTGCTACGACCGCCTGGCCGAACGCTGTAAAATGATCCGCCGTGTCAATGGCAATCAGTCCTGTTACGCACACGGCACTTGTTGATGTAAAAAGCGCATTGATAAAGGAAACCTCAGCATCATCTCTCACTGAGATCGGGAGAAGAAGCATGAAGGTTCCAAATAGAATGACAAGCGCAAATCCCAGGGCTATCAGCCGCCCCGGAGGCTGTTTTTTTATAAATCCAATCACACGATGAAATAAATTCATGTCACAATTCCTGCCTTATCCATATAATTATCAGCAACATCTGTCTGAATTCCGCGTCAGGCCCGATTTTATCTGTGCGGAATTCAAAATATCAGCAACAGAGTAAGGCGCGTTTTTTTCCGTCTTTCTCCAGTCGGATATTCAGTTCCCTGAGAAACCGCGCAATCGGGAATTCGTACAAATAAATATATGAAAAAAGCACCCTTTTTCGGACAAAACCAAAAAAGAATGTCAGCATTAAAATCAGAATAAAAGATAACCGTACTGTGTTCTTTAAAGTCTGGGACGGTCTGACAGAAAAACTGTTCTGTTTTTCTGATGTAAGACAGCCCGGATCTCTATGGTTATCAAACAGGTTTACAATCGCCTGCCCGTCCCCGATTTCCCGGTTTATGTTACATCGGGAGCTATTGGGTGAGAATACACCTGCAATCAAATCGGACGGAAGAAGGATGCTGATCAGAAGTACAATCGAGACTGCCAGGGCAACTCTCCGGTTACGATACATTGTTCCTTTTCCTTTCAGTCAGTTCTGCATAAGCAGATCGAAAACATCTGCTCCGCTCAAATTACTATCAAAGATAGCACCAAAAACATAAAGTGTCAATAGATTCCCGGAACTTCCATATATGCTCAAAATACAGGAACTGAAACGGCCTGCAATACTCTGCATTTTATTACAGAATTTATGAAACCTGACGGCTGTTATCAGTGTATATTATAGTAAAAGGAGGGAGGCATATGGATTATTCTGAAGTGATCAGCCGGCTGAAAAATAAAGACGCAAAAGCACTGGAACAGGTTATAACCGAATACAACCATTATGTGACGGCGATTGTATACAACATACTGAAAAGCTGCGCGTCTGCTCCGGATATTCAGGGGATTGTGAATCAGGTGTTTTTTCAGCTCTGGCAGAATTCAGAGAAAATAGATACGGATCGTTTTCATGATCTGAAGCCTTATCTTGCAAAAACTGCCCGCAATGCGGCAATTAATGAGAGACGAAAAAAGCGGGCGGAAATCACGATGGAGGACGAGCTGCTGGGGAATGTGGATGACGCGCTGAAACTGACAGAGCTCAGATACATACTAAACAGCGCGGTTGGCAGACTCAGCGAAGAAGAACAGAAACTGATCGTCTCCTACTACTTCTATGAAATGCCGATCAGAGAAATCGCAGGCCAGCTCAGACTCTCCGAGTCCGCTGTCAAAACGAAACTTCACCGGTGCCGGTTAAAATTGAAAACATTTCTGGAGAAAGAAGGTGTATTCCATGAAAATGACTTATTGTGAAGCAATGGATCTTTTACCCGACAAGCTCTTTGAATTGAGCGTTGATTTAGAAGCAGGAACAGACGCGGATGACGCGGAACAGATTGAAAGACTCAATTCCCCGAAAGATACGATCTCCGGCGTAGCTGCGCTGATTGCCGGGGCGGCTGAGGAGACAGCAGTATCCGGGAAGTCCGGAGTGACTGCCAGGAAAGAAAAATCTCGCAGAACAGGCTTCCTTCCCGCAAAATGGAAATGGAACCGTGTATTTGCCGCAGCTCTTGTTCTGGCAGTGTGTATAGCCGGGTTCGCATGCACTGTTCAGAGAGAACGACGCGCGCTTCGGGACGGCGGCGCCGAGTTGATCGATGACAGCAACCGCTATGCAGTGGGCAAAGAGCAGCAGTCCATGTCAGCAGCGATCTATGACAAAGACGGGAACTGGGTGAACAAAGAGGATTTCAAAGATATCGTTCCAGCGGATAATACCTGGGAGCATCGTCTCATAGACCGTGTAGACGGAACAGAAGATCAGTTGCAGGCGCCGCCTCCGGTAATCACGGAATTCGTGACAAAAGAAGAAAACGGAACCTATGTTACCCCGGAAATTCTCTTCACAAACGGCTGTGTCGTTATCTTTACAAAGCCTGACGGCAGCGGCTGGGAACTGGAAGAAGGCGAGACGCTGACCATATCCCTGGAGCAATACAAGACAGATTACCGGCTTGGAAAGGGACAGTACATGGAGGTGATGTATATAGAGAACGGTGTACTGAAGCTGGACGTCTATCCGGTTGAGCGTACTCTTACAAGAGAGGTGACACTCACTGCTGAAAATGCCGGGGAATACTATTTCGCACTGCGCAACGGTTCCAGCGACCACATTTCGCTGAAAGAAGGAACCATAACTGTCGGAGCAGCCAAATGAGTCCGGACAGAAACAGGGGGCCATCATCATTTACAGCCATTCCATGCTGATGATGATGGCTCCTTTTCTGCTCTTTATCTTCCTGTTTTTCCTGTTTTCTTCCTGTTTCACCTGTTAATCGTGCTCTGCATTATACTATAGGAACGCTGCTTCCAGGGCATCCTTCAGATAATCGAAGAAAGATGCCTTCTCAACGCTCTCCGAAGCAATCAGGTCCGTGGCTCCGATCTCGCTGCCATCCAGAGTATAGACGATTCTCCCCACAACATCGCCTTTCTGAACCGGCGCGGGAACGGCTTCATTGTATTCGACAGAACGCTCAATACTGTTGAGGTTCGCACCGTTTACATCCAGATAGGTAAATGTACCGGCACGCTCGTTTTCCACCTGCTCTTCCACCCCGTTTTCCACCGGCACGGGCTGAATCCCTTCGGAAGAATCGTCCGTATAGAGCTGGCATTTTCCGAATCCGTAATTCAGCAGCTTCACTGCATCTGAGAAACGGTCCTTTGAGTTCTCCGCAGCCATAACCACGGCAATCAGCTCGATTCCGTTTTTTTCTGCTGTGGCTGACACACAGAATTTCGCTTCTCCGGTAGATCCGGTCTTAAGCCCTGTCGCGTACTCGTACTGGCGGACCAGTTTGTTTGTATTTGTCAGACCGAATTCCGATGTCCCTTTATCCGTAGTGTGCGTGATATTCTCCATCCATATCATGGAATAGTCATGCGCCTGGGGATATTTTGTGATCAGTTCTCGCGACATCAGTGCTATGTCCCTTGCGCTCGTGACATGTCCCTCCGCATCCAGTCCGTTACAGTTCACAAAAGTGGTATTCGTCATTCCCAGCTCCTGAGCTCTCTCATTCATGCGGTTGACGAACTCTTCCTCGCTTCCGCATATGTACTCAGCCATGGTTACGCAGGCGTCATTCGCGCTTGCAACGGCAATGCATTTCAGCAGGGTGTCAACTGTCTGTGTCTCTCCGGGTTCCAGAAAGACCTGTGAGCCGCCCATGGATGCCGCATACTCAGACGTTGTGACCTCATCTTCCAGATGAATGCTGCCCTCTTCCAACGCATCAAAAATCAGGAGCATGGTCATCACCTTCGTCACACTGGCAGGCGGACGGGCGGTATCTGCATCTTTTTCATAAAGAACCGTTCCCGTGGAAGTCTCCATAAGGATGGCAGAGGGCGCAGTGATCTCCGGACCGCCTGCTGCCTGCTGCTGTTCCCCCGGTGTTTCTTCCTTGCCCGCCTGGTTTTCACTGCTGTCTTCCGCGGATTCACTGTCCGTCTGTTCCTCAGCAGTGCTCTCCTCTTCTTCCGCATATACATACGCCGGGCTGAGCGCACATCCGGTCAGAATCAGCAGTGCCAGAATAAAAGCCTGTATCTTTTTCATTGTTACCCTCTCCGCAACTATCGTCTGTTACAAATATAGGACCATTCCTCTGAAAATATACCTTAAGATTGCAGCTGTTCAGCCTGAATCCAAACTGTTATATCAGCCGTGCCCAAAGCCGTGTCTAAAGTGTTACTTAAGATTGACTTTTCGGGAAGGCAGGCGTATATTAAAGCGTGGGAGAATAAATAGCAAAGAATGGAATTCCATTCGGATATTAATGAGGAGGTCACAATGAACTCTCGCACTTATTATGATGTATTAGGTGTTTCAAGAGATGCGACTGTCGAAGAGATCACAACTGCCAAAAATGCTCTGGCAAAAGTTTACCACCCTGACGCAAATGTACATAAAGATATAGACACAACGGCTTTTATGCAGGAAATACTGGAAGCCTATCGCGTGCTGTCCGATCCGGAGAAGCGAAAAGCCTATAATCAGGAAATCTTCGGTGAGACAACACGGGTATTTAAGACCTTTACGCTCGGGGAGGACGATGAGAAAGAAGAATCAGCTTCTTTCGTCCTGTACTGGAACACTGCGAATCAGCTTCACGAGGTGCTTGGAAGAAGCATGCGCCTGATGAGACGTGAAAACCAGAAAAAGAAAATACCAGAGCGGATTTTCAAAAGAATCGGTAAAAGCAAAAAGTCAGACGATACCATTCGCAGCCGCCAGATCACAGAGCTTTCCATGAAAGCAGTTCAGTGTATTACTGTGCTGCGCATGGCAGGGATCCCCATGGAATACTGGAACCCGGACGCCATGAACTGGGTGCTGGTCCGCTGGGGGCAGAAACAGTCGATCGACTATCATATTCTTTTCAACCGGTATGACACTTATATCGAAGAGACAAAATCCGGTTCCGAGAAGATCCGTATCCGGAATCAGAACCGGCAGTTTCACAACAATTTAAAAAAACTGCTCTCCTACGCTTTAGAGTCGTAGGAGGCAGTCACTTAAGAGGGCTTCACAGCCCTCTTTTACGTCTGTGTATGTCACATCAAAATTACCTGTGTACCAGGGATCCGCAATGTCCTGCCCTGTCCGGTCTGTAAAATCCAGAAGCTTCGAAACCTTGCCCTCCGGATCTCCGTTTCCGATAATCCGGTTGATGTTGCGGATGTTCCACGAATCCATTCCTATAATATAATCAAACTGATCGTATTCTTCCTGCCGCATCTGACGCGCCCTGTGCTTTCCGCAGGGGATTCCGACCTCTCGCAGCTTCTGCTGTGTGCCGTAGTGAGGCGGATTGCCGATCTCCTCCCGGCTGGTGGCCGCGGAGTCGATGTAGAAAGAATCGGCCAGGCCGGCTTCGTTGACCATGTGCTGGAAAACAAACTGGGCCATGGTGGAACGGCAGATGTTGCCGTGGCAGATGAACAATACTTTTATCATATATCTAAAACTCCTTGAAAATGCTGATTTTCCTTGATTTTACGCTACTTTTCGACATTTCTATGACAGAGGCATCACAACCATAACTTGGTATAATTACGCTTATTTTGGCTTGTTTTTGCCATCATTTGTCGTAAATTCTGTCGTAAATTCAAAAGATTTACGACACGCACCTTTTACGGTGCGTTGTCGATTTCTTAGAAGCTGTACCTACTACTTTCTGCATTTCTTCCTCTGCATCATCGTAATTCAGATGCGTGTAAACATTCAATGTTACACTGATGTCACTATGACCCATAATATATTGAAGCGTCTTCGGATTCATTCCGGACTTCGCCATATTGGAACAGAAAGTATGTCTGCAAACATGAGGGGTAACTTTTGGCATTTGAACTCTGTAAATCTTGTTGTATTTCTCACGGATATGCTGAAAATACTTCTCCCAGTGAAGTGCCACCATCGGTCTGGCATTCTTGTCTAAAAACAGAAATCCGCTGTACCCATCTACCATAGGCTCAATCTTTGGATCCTTCCTATTGGCAAGGATACGCTGAAAAGCTTCCTTCACTCCCGGTGTCATAGGCACCATGCGTTCGCCGCTTTCTGTCTTGGTATCTTCAATAATATATTTCATATCTCTGGTTCTCTGAAGCTGATGATCCACAATGATTCTGTTATTCTCAAAATCGAGATTTTTCTTTGTCAGCCCGATAAACTCGGAGATACGAAGCCCTGTCTTGAACAGGATATAGATACCATCATAGTACTTACAGAAATGCTTGTCGTTCTTCACAAACTCCAAGAAATCTCTTTCCTGCTGTCGTGTGATAGCTTCTCTTGTGACACTATCGTTCACAACAACGGTGTTCAGCTGGAACTCAAACGGATTCTTTACCAGCAAATCATCATCCACCGCCATCTGAAAGGCAGGTCTTACAACACCACGGATTGTGTGGATGGAACTGTAACCTCGCCCATCAATCTGCTGCATCTTTATCAACCATTCCTTGGCATCGGATACTTTAATCTTGTCAATGCGTTTCTGACCAAAGGCTTCTTTCTTAATTACATTGACCACAAATTTGTAATTCGACCTTGTGTTATGACGGACACCAGTTTTCTGTGAAATATACTTTTCCACCAGTTCCAGAACTGTGAAATTACCGCCATCCGGTGTGATATTGCTGTTTAAGTCCTTTTGAATCTGCTTAATCTTTTCTCGCAGGGAAATATCATCACGTTTTCCTGCCGGAACTCGGTCAGTCGGTGTGAGTTTCCAACTGTACACCGTTTTTCTCTTGCCCCATGCATCCTGATACTTGTATTCATATTTCCCGTCTTTGCGCTGGCTCTCTCCATTAAATAACTTGCGACCTTTATTGTCTCGTCTTACTTCTGACATTCAGTTCTCCTTTCTGTCAACCTAACTGTCATAGAAAAGAGCCAAGCTATGATATTCCTATAATATCATAAACTTGGCTCCGAATCTATCGTGTATTTGCCGTTTTTATATGGCAGATAATTTTTCATCTACATATTGTTCAAACACTCTACGTTTGATCTGAGGTCTTGACCCATTCCACAGAATGAACTCTGCATCCGGATTCTCATCAATCAGCTTTCGCAGCTTTTTATCTCCCCGACTTTGCCACTTGCTTCATTTTAACAATCGAAAAAAATGTTGAAAATACAGCCTTTGGGTTGTATTTTTTTACTTTTATGATATAATTATATATAGGGTTATAGGTATGTAAAGGAGTGATATTATGTTTATCGAATGC
>DXGZ01000102.1 GCA_019113645.1 Candidatus Mediterraneibacter vanvlietii
GCCCTTTAGAAGTTCCCGGATTCTGGAACGGAGCGCGGAACATACCTCTCCACTCTCAGAATACGATTCTTCAAATTTTACGCTCGATTCCGGACACTTTACTGAAACCTTTTAGTGAACTAAATAGCGGAACTTTTGGTTGACAACGCCGGAGAACTGTGATAAAGTGAACACAGTTTAATATGGTAAACCGTTGAAGCGGAGATAACGGCAATGATGCCTTTACAGAGAGCCTGTGTTGGTGAGAGTCAGGTGAGAAACAAGTTGTCAAATGGACCGCTGAGGGTGCAGTCAAATGTGGAGCATTCCGTAAACAGATGTCCACAGAGTATTCTGCAACGTGAGGGCATACGTCAGTTGCCGGGGATATGATGGTATCCTGCTAAGTGCACGGGCATTCCCGTGAAATCAAGGTGGCACCGCGGATCGTGTTGTACTTGTAGAAGTGTAAACGTATTCGTCCTTGACAGATAACAGTTTCTGTCAGGGGCGTTTTTTTAAACTCCTTTGACAGAAATGGAAAAGGAGTTTTTTCTTTACATCAGGAGGTGGAACATGAACATTTTACCCGAACTTAGTAAGGTCAGAGAGATTGCGGCCCAGAAGAAATATGACGTACTTCCGGTCAGCTGCGAGATTCTGTCCGACATCTGCACTCCCATTGAGGCGATGAAAATTCTGAAAAATGTATCAACGCACTGCTACATGCTGGAATCAGCTCTGGCGGACGAAAAATGGGGCCGCTACACATTTCTGGGATTTGACCCGAAGATGGAGATCACCTGTGCCGACGGGGAGATGAAGGCCGGGAGCATCCGACTGAAAACAGACGATCCATCCGGATATCTCCGGCAGATCTTGTCAGAATACAGAAGCCCGAGATTTGATTATCTGCCGTCTTTTACAGGCGGTCTGGTGGGATATTTTTCCTATGATTATCTGGGGTACAGCGAACCGGCGGTCCGGACGGACGCGGAAGATACGGAGTCATTTAAAGATGTGGATGTGATGCTGTTTGATAAAGTGATTGCTTTTGATCATTTCAGACAGAAGATCATTCTCATTGTAAATATGCCGCTGAAGGATGTGGAAGTCAGCTATAACCGGGCGGCGCTGGAACTGAAACGGCTGGTTGATCTGCTGCGAAACGGCGAGAAGAAAAACGAGCCCGGCGGACGGCTTCTCGGCGAGGTAACGCCGCTGTTTGAGAAAGAAGCGTTCTGTGACATGGTGGAGAAGGCAAAGCAGCATATCCGGGAAGGAGACATTTTTCAGATTGTGCTGTCAAACAGGCTGAGCGCTCCTTTTGAGGGGAGTCTTCTGAATACCTACCGGGTGCTGCGGACGATCAATCCATCGCCCTATATGTTTTATTTCTCGGGAACCGATGTGGAAGTGGCAGGGGCGTCGCCGGAAACGCTGGTGAAGCTGGAAGACGGTGTCCTTCATACATTTCCGCTGGCGGGGACAAGGCCGCGGGGGAGAACCGACGAGGAAGACCGGGCTCTTGAGGAGGAGCTTCTCTCAGATGAGAAGGAGCTTGCGGAACACAACATGCTGGTGGACCTTGGAAGAAATGATCTGGGGAAAATCAGCAGGTTCGGAACCGTGCAGGTGGAAAAGTTTCATTCCGTGGAACATTTCTCTCATATTATGCACATCGGTTCTACAGTGAGAGGTGAGATCCGGGAAGGAAAGGATGCCCTGGATGCCATCGAGGCGGTGCTCCCCGCGGGGACACTTTCAGGAGCGCCGAAGATCCGGGCGTGCCAGCTCATCGGAGAACTGGAGAACAATAAGAGGGGCATATATGGAGGAGCGATCGGATATATTGATTTTACCGGAAATATGGATACCTGCATCGCGATCCGGATCGCCTATAAGAAAAACGGCAGGGTATTTGTCCGAAGCGGAGCGGGAATCGTGGCGGATTCCGTTCCGGAGAAGGAGTTTGAAGAGTGCCTGAATAAAGCGAGAGCTTCCCTGAAGGCGCTGGAACTGGCACAGGAGGTGGATGTATGATTCTTCTGATTGATAATTATGACAGCTTTTCCTACAACCTCTATCAGCTTATCGGGGAGATTGATCCGGACATCCGGGTCATCCGAAATGATGAGATGACGGTGGAGGAGATCGAAGCCATGAAACCGGACCGCATCATCCTGTCGCCCGGACCGGGCAGACCGGAGGACGCCGGGGTGATTATGGAGGCGGCGAGGACGCTGGGAGAGAAAATCCCCATCCTGGGCGTCTGCCTGGGACATCAGGCGATCTGCGCGGCGTTCGGAGCTGCTGTGACGTACGCGAAAGAACTGATGCATGGGAAGCAGTCTCAGATCCGGTTTGACACGGACAGCCCGCTGTTTTACGGATACCCGCAGACGGCGCCGGCGGCGAGATATCATTCCCTTGCCGTGGATGCGGAGACTCTGCCGGACTGCCTGAGAGTGACGGCCAGGACCGGGGACGGTGAGGTGATGGCAGTGGAACACAGAGACTATCCGATTTTCGGTGTACAGTTCCATCCGGAATCGATCATGACGCCGGACGGGAAAACAATGATTCGAAATTTTATAAAGGAGATATAGATTATGATCAAGGAAGCAATCGTAAAAATCGTCAATAAGGAAGACCTTGCTTATGAAGAAGCCTACACGGTGATGAATGAGATTATGAGCGGAGAGACCACTCCGACTCAGAATGCGGCGTTTCTGGCTGCGCTCTCAACAAAAAGCGCCCGGGCGGAGACAACAGACGAAATCGCGGGCTGCGCGGCAGCCATGCGTGCCCATGCCATAAAGGTGGAAACAGACATGGAGGTATTTGAGATCGTCGGAACCGGCGGGGATAATGCGCACAGCTTCAATATCTCCACTACATCCGCTCTTGTGGCGGCGGCAGGCGGGATGAAGGTGGCAAAACATGGAAACCGGGCCGCTTCTTCCCAGTGCGGTACGGCGGACTGCCTGGAGGCTCTCGGCGTCAATATCATGCAGAGCCCGAAGCAGTGCCTGGAGCTGCTGGACGAGGTGGGAATGTGTTTCTTCTTTGCTCAGAAGTACCACACCTCCATGAAATATGTGGGAGCGATCCGCAAAGAACTTGGCTTCCGAACGGTGTTCAATATCCTGGGGCCTCTGACCAATCCGGCAACACCTTCCATGCAGCTTCTGGGCGTGTACGATGACTATCTGGTGGAGCCCCTGGCCCAGGTGCTGATCAGTCTGGGGGTAAAACGGGGCATGGTTGTATACGGAATGGATAAACTGGACGAGATCTCCATGAGCGCGCCGACCAAAGTGTGCGAGATCAAGGACGGATGGTTCAAATCCTATATGATCGCTCCGGAAGATTTCGGATTCGAGCGCTGCACGAGAGCGGATCTTGCCGGCGGAACACCGGAGGAAAACGCGAAGATTACGGTGGGTATCCTGAAAGGAGAAAAGGGGCATAAACGAAACGCGGTTCTGATGAATGCGGGGGCCTCCCTCTATATTGGAGGAAAGGCGGAAAGCATGGAGGAGGGAATCAGGCTGGCGGCGGAGCTGATTGATTCCGGAAAGGCGTATGAGACACTGGAGAAATTCATTGAAGTCAGCAGCAGACCGGAGGTGGAAGTATGACGATACTGGATCAGCTGGCAGATTATGCGCGGGAGCGCACGGAGAGAGCGAAGCAGAGCGTACCTCTTGAAGGGATCCGCCGTCAGGCGGAAGAAGCGGCAGGTCAGAGAATCCGGGCGGCGGATCAGGGATTTCTATTTGAAAAGGCTCTCCGAAAACCGGATCTCGCGTTCATCTGTGAGTGCAAGAAAGCGTCCCCTTCCAAAGGACTTATTGCCCCGGAGTTCCCTTGCCTGCAGATTGCCCGGGAATATGAGGCGGCGGGCGCGGACTGCATTTCCGTGCTGACAGAACCAAAATGGTTTCTCGGAAGCGACGATTATCTGAGGAAGATTGCACAGGAGGTTTCGATTCCCTGTCTGAGGAAAGATTTTACGGTTGACGAATACATGATCTATGAGGCGAAAGTACTGGGCGCTTCCGCGGTGCTTCTGATCTGTTCCATACTGGATCGGGAACAGCTGAGGGCGTATCGGGAACTATGCGATGAACTGGGGCTTTCAGCGCTGGTGGAAGCTCACGATGACCGAGAAGTGGAGAAAGCCATACAGGCAGGGGCAAGAATAATCGGTGTGAACAACCGGAATCTGAAAGACTTTTCCGTAGATACAGAGAACAGTTCCAGACTCCGGAGAATGATCCCGCGAGAGATCCTGTTCGTCTCGGAGAGCGGCGTGCGGGACGCCGCGGATGTGGCAAAATTAAGAGAAATCGGAGCGGATGCCGTGCTGATCGGAGAGACGTTAATGCGGGCGCCGGATAAGCGGACGAAACTTCACGAACTGAAAGGATGTATGTGACGGATGCGGACGAAGATCAAGATGTGCGGGCTGACACGGCCGGAGGATATTCAGGCGGCAAATGAGATCATGCCGGAGTATATCGGGTTTGTCTTTGCCTCGAAGAGCAGCCGGTATGTATCACCGGAGACAGCACGCGGCCTGAAGCGGCTGCTCTCGCCGGAAATTCTGGCGGTAGGGGTGTTTGTCCGGGAAGCGCCGGAAGTGATTGCCGGTCTGCTGAATGCCGGTGTGATCGACATGGCACAGCTTCACGGCGGAGAACCGGAAGAAGAGATCCGAAGGCTTCGGGAACTTACGGAAAAACCGGTGATTAAGGCGTTCCGAATAGAGAGCGGCAGAGACATTGATCTGGCCCAGGCAAGCAGCGCCGACTATGTGCTGCTGGATTCGGGGAGCGGCGGGACGGGAACGGCATTTGACTGGAATCTGACTCAACATGCCGAAAGGCCTTATTTCCTCGCGGGAGGACTGACCCCGGAGAATGCGGCCCGGGCGGTGGATCTGCTGCATCCTTACGGGGTGGACGTCAGTTCCGGCATCGAGACAGACGGAAAGAAAGATAAAAGAAAAATGGCGGCTTTTGCGGCCGCAGTGAGAAAGGAAGAACAATGATGACGAATCCAAACGGACGCTTTGGCATTCACGGCGGGCAGTATATCCCGGAGACACTGATGAATGCGGTAATTGAACTGGAAGAAGCGTATAACCATTATAAAAATGACCCGGAATTCAACCGGGAACTGACAGAACTGTTCAATGAGTATGCGGGAAGACCGTCGAGACTCTATTATGCGAAGAAGATGACAGAAGATCTGGGCGGCGCGAAGATCTATCTGAAAAGGGAAGATCTGAACCACACGGGCGCGCACAAGATCAATAACGTGCTGGGGCAGGCGCTCCTGGCGAAGAAGATGGGGAAAACCCGTCTGATCGCGGAGACAGGAGCAGGACAGCATGGCGTCGCCACTGCCACTGCCGCGGCGCTGATGGGCATGGAGTGCGTGGTATTCATGGGAGAGGAAGATACCCGCCGGCAGGCGCTGAACGTGTACCGGATGCGTCTGCTCGGCGCAGAAGTCATTCCGGTGACAACAGGAACAGCTACATTGAAAGACGCGGTATCCGAGGCGATGCGGGAATGGACCTCCAGAATTGCTGACACCCACTACTGTCTGGGCTCTGTTATGGGACCCCACCCGTTTCCGACGATTGTGCGGGATTTCCAGGCGGTAATCTCAAAGGAGATCAGGGAACAGATCATGGAGAAAGAAGGAAGGCTGCCGGATGCGGTGCTTGCCTGTGTAGGCGGCGGTTCCAATGCCATCGGATCCTTCTATCATTTTATAGAAGATAAGGGCGTCCGTCTGATCGGATGCGAGGCGGCAGGAAGAGGAATCGATACCTTCGAGACCGCGGCAACGTTGAATACCGGCCGGGTCGGTATCTTCCACGGGATGAAATCCTATTTCTGTCAGGATGAATACGGACAGATCGCGCCGGTGTATTCCATCTCGGCAGGGCTCGACTATCCGGGCGTGGGGCCGGAACACGCCTATCTGTACGACATCGGCCGTGCGGAGTATGTGCCGGTAACAGATGAAGAAGCTGTGTGCGCCTTTGAATATCTGGCGAAAACGGAAGGGATCATCCCTGCCATCGAATCTGCTCACGCCGTGGCACACGCCATGAAACTGGCACCGACGATGAAGAAAGATGAGATTGTCGTTATTACTGTTTCCGGCAGGGGAGATAAAGACTGCGCTGCCATCGCGCGCTACAGAGGGGAGGATATTCATGAGTAATATAAGAAGAGCATTTGAAAACGGAAAAGCATTCATCCCGTTTATTACCTGCGGAGATCCGGATCTGGAGACGACCGCGGCGGTTGTCCGGGCCGCAGTGGAAAACGGCGCGGATCTGATCGAACTGGGAATCCCCTTCTCCGATCCAACGGCAGAGGGTCCGGTGATCCAGGAGGCAAATGTACGGGCACTAAACGGCGGCGTGACAACAGATAAAATCTTCGGGCTCGTCCGGGAACTGCGGAAAAACGTGACCGTTCCCATGGTGTTTATGACCTACGCGAATGTAGTATTCTCCTACGGCTCGGAACGGTTTATCTCAACCTGCCGGGAGATCGGCATTGACGGGCTGATCCTTCCGGATGTGCCTTATGAGGAAAAAGAAGAATTCCTGCCCCTGTGCCGGAAATACGGCGTTGATCTTGTCTCGCTCATCGCGCCGACTTCCGAGAGCCGTATCGCCATGATTGCGAAAGAGGCGGAAGGATTTCTCTATATCGTATCTTCTCTGGGAGTGACCGGAACGAGAAGCGAGATCAAAACAGACCTTGCGTCCATTGTTGACGTGGTGCGTCAGAATACGGAGATCCCATGCGCCATCGGGTTCGGCATCTCCACTCCGGAGCAGGCGGAAAAGATGGCAGGAATCGCGGACGGCGCCATCGTCGGATCAGCTATCGTAAAACTGATCGCTCAGTATGGAAAAGATGCACCGGATTATGTGGGAAAATATGTGAAATCTATGAAGGATGCAGTCCTGAGAAAGGAATAAGATCGATGGCCGGAAATGGCAGAATTTGAGGTCATTTTCCAGAGAATCTGTTGTTCTGTGCTATACTATAGAGGGATTTTTTTCTTATCCCGGATTACAGAATTCCGAGAGAGGTTCGTTTATGGTAAAAATTGCGGTTGTAGATGATGAAAAAGCATTTCGGCAAATCCTGAGAATGGCTGTACGGTCAGTTTTTTCGGAAATGGAAGAAGAGTGCGGAATTACAGAATTTGAGGATGGCTCCGGATTTCTCGAAACCATAAAAGGCGGGGGAAAATTCGATATTCTCTTCACTGATATTCAGATGCAGGGTGTGGACGGCATGGAACTGGGCCGGAGAGTGCGAAGATCCTGTCCGGAAATCTATATTGTGTTTATTACATCTTTTGAAGAGTATGCGGCAGAAAGTTACAGAATCGAGGCGTATCAGTATATTTTGAAACAGGATCTGGACAGCCGGCTCCCCGGCATACTCCGGGAAGTTGTCGGGAGAATCTGTGCGGATGAAAAGGAATTCCGCATTGTCAGAAACGGTACGGAAACAGTGAAGATTTATTATCGTGATATCATTTATCTGTATAAGTCAAAAGGTGCCAAATATGTCAATTACGTTACAGAAGACGGAATCTATCGGGAACGGATATCTCTTGAGGCAGCGTTGAAAGAACTGGACAGCCGGATTTTTATTCCGGCCGGAAGAGGCTATGTGGTGAATATGCGCCGCATTTTAAAGATCCGGCAGAACGTGTTATATATGGAGAAAGGATATGAGGTGCAGGTGAGTCAGGCAAAACTCTCGGAAGTAAAACAGCAGATCAGCAGATGCTGGAGAGAAATATAAGGGGGCCGGGCAGATGAATTTATCATTATATGTCTGGATTATATTGAATGTTCTGGAGGCCGGTATCTGCTTTTATCTGCTGACCGATATCATGTATGATATGAAGTCAGCCGGAAATGCGGAAAAGATCTTCCGGGTGATCTTATTTGTTATTATGGCAGTATTGATTGGAGGAAGATACCGGATCGGTTCGCTGTTCAGTGTCCGGGCATATGTTTACAGTGTACTTGTCCTGACAGCAGGGATGTGCCTGGCGTATCGCCGGAGGCTGATAAGGATTGCCGGCGCTGTTATGGCTTACTGTTCGTTTGTAACGCTGCTGACTTATCTTCTGGTATTCTTTCTGTCGATTTTGTACGCATATCAGGTGCCGACGGAGAATAGAATGAATTCCTTTATTAATGTAAATGAGCAGTTTTGTCTGATCCGGACGGCGGCGCTTCTGATGATGCTTTTCGTTGTATGGAGAATTCGCAAATCCGGCCTTGCAGGGCAAATGGCGGAGCACCCGGGTGCTCTTTTGATTTCGGGGGCGGTGATGACTCTGCTTGTGGTGGAATACGGTCAGCTTCTGGAATATGGATTTATGTACTCGTCCTCAGATATTCCTGTGATCAGAACAGTGCTGCGGGACAGTATGCTGAGTATGCTGACTTCCGCTGTCCTTCTGGCAATGTTCGGAGCTCTGTATCTGAAAAACAGAATGATCCGGAATGAAAATGATTTCCTGATTATGAAAGAAGAACTGGAAAGCAGAAAATATGAGGAACTGAGCGCCGCGCTGGAGCAGAACAGAGAACTGATTCACGATACAAAAAATCATTATCTTGTGATCAGCGAATATGAAAGGAATGGAGAGTATGACAGTCTGCATCGGTATGTGGAGGATTTGCGGAAGAACTTTGTGAAAGTAACTCCTGAAATTTATACGGGAAACAGAATTCTTGATCTGATTCTGTCGCAGAAGCGAATGACTGCACAGAAGAACGGGATTGATTTTAACGTCAATGTTATGCCTCTTGCGCACCTTCCCTTTGCGGAAAGGGAAATCTGTTCTCTGTTTGGAAATCTCCTGGATAATGCGGTGGAAGCCTGCGGCAGAGCACCTGAGAGAAAAGAAATCTGTGTGAATATCAGACGCCAGAACCAGATGCTGTTTGTGGAAATACGCAACACGGTAAAGGAAAAACCGATTCGGAAGGGCCGGCATTTTATGACATGGAAGCAGGATCAGGATATGCACGGCTACGGTCTCCGAAGTGTGGAGCGAATCGTGAAGGAATATGACGGACTGATTACCTGTGAGCCGGAAGGGGACGAGTTTGTAGTAACGGTGACATTTTTTAATATGGAATAATGATAGAAACTTTGCGGCAGTTCAGCCCATGGAACGGCTGCAAAGTTTTTTGTGTCCGCATCTGCCGTGATTCATGTCCATTTTCTTGTATCCGGATTCTGACATGGATATGATCAGGATAGAAAGCAACTTGGACCGGAAAATTCGGAAAGGAGCGACAGAGAATGAAAAGAAAAAACAGATGCCGGATTGTATCTGTAATTGTGGCGGCTGCATGTGCGGCTGGACTGGGCGGCTGCAGGGAGACTCCGGATGAAAGCGCCGTTGTGGACAAAAGCGACGGGATCAGTGAAGCGGTGGAAGCAGAGCCGCTGGCAGAAGGAGAGACTCGGATAATTGAAGTGCCTGAGCGCTGGGAACAGACAGAAAAATGGAATAAAGACCGGTGGATTTTCCGGGCGGATGTAGAACTGGAATCTGTAGAAGCGGGAAACCTTCCGGTAGTGGAATTGAAGCAGCACTCCATGACACAGGAGGAACTGGAAGAACTGGTCGAATATTTCGCGGACGGCGAGGAGCTCTATGTTCCGCTTCAGACAACGAAAGACGTCTATCAGGAGAAACTGGACCGGATACGGAATATGGAAGGCGTGTATTCGGTCTATACGATAGACACTGTTATGGGAGACAAAGCGGATAAGCTGGAACAGGGACTGGAACTTGCTCCGGAGGAAGGGACGCAGAGCCAGGAAACTGCAGAAATCGCATTCGGACCGCGAAGAGCAGATCCCGCGGAAGATGCGGCGACTGACCGCAGAAAATATATTTCAGAGGAGACGGACAGTATGGAACTTTATTTCTCTGCGGATATCGGAGAAGACCGGGAGAGTACGATTTCCGTAAGAAAATATGATCCGGATGCAGGACTGTCGGGAAAGTTTGAGTGGATGACCGGCGATCAGATCCTCTATCAAAAATCAGACATTGATGTATATCAGTCGATGCATGCGGAATATGCGGATGTCTCGGATACAGACCGGGCGTGGGAGCAGCTGCTGGATCAGTGCACGGCGATGATGCGGGAACAGAATATCGATCAGGAGGAAGGCCGGAGACAGGCGGAAGCATTTCTGGAAGAGGTGGGGATTACGGATAAGAGCTGTTCCTATGCGGAACCGGTGCTCTGGTTCCCTGAGGGCAGTTATCAGGAGGACCTTGCGAATACCTATTATGACAGTTTGTGGCAGGCGGACCTGTCGAGAGCGGAAGCCGGGTACGTGTACACGTTTCACAATGAAATCAGCGGGCTGCCTGTTGATCTGCTGTCAGGAGGCAATTTCCTGGGAATATCGGATTCCGGAGCAGAGACGGATTCGTATGCGCCGCCGTTCCCGGTAGAGTCGATTACAGTTGCGGTGACTGAGAGCGGAGTGAAAATGTTTTCCTGGACCGGTATGAGTGAGACGGTATCTACTGTGATGGAGAACACGAGCGTGCTTCCTTTTGAGAAGATCCGGGACAGGATCGTCCAGTATCTGTCTTACTGTTTCCCGGGAAGTCAGCCGGATGACAGTGAGAGCGTTTTTGAATATGACCTTCAGGACATTACTTTCGGTTACAGTTACATTACGGCTTATGAAAATCCGGATCATGCATGGGCAGTTCCCGCATGGCTGGTGGAATTGAAAAGTGGTTCCGATATGTACGATCTTACGGGAAAACGGGAGATGGAAAATATGCAGTGGACCTATCTGACGGTAAATGCGCTGGATGGCAGCGTGATTCAGAACAGGTAGGGCAGACGGGAGGGGAAACAGATGCCGGCGAAATCTATTCGTATCAGCAGATTGTCAATGACGGCTCTCGGCGCAGCTCTTCGCGCCTCTCTTTGGAACCCGGGATTTTTCTGCGGCGTGCTTCTGCTGACAGCTGTATTCCTCGCGGCGGGGGAACCTTATGCGGAATATCTGATCGAATCCGGCGGTTCGATGGAGGGGGCTGCGTGGATTGCGGTGTTTGCATACAGTGTATCATCGGAGCAGTCGCTTATGTTTCTGCCTCTTGTTGTGCCGCTTGCGGCATCGGCAGAGGTGCAGGATGAAATAAAGAGCAGGTATGCCCTGTTCCTGGCAGGAAGGTCCGGAAAGAAGAGCTATCTGGCAGATAGAATAATCGGGACGGCATGCGCAGGGGGATTTGTGTCAGTACTCGCTATGTCCGCCGTACTTCTTGCGGCAGCAGTCCGGTGTGCGGGGATTCCTGATCTGAGTGCGGCGGGTGAAGGGATCACTGCGTGGAGTTTGCTTCCAGATTTTCTGTGCGGATTTCTGAACGGGGCTCTCTGGTCTCTGATCGGAAGCGCAGCGGCAGTGATCACGCGGAGCAGGTATCTGGCTTATGCAGTGCCATTTGTGCTTTCCTATGTACTGAATGTTTTCCAGGAAAGGTATTACCCGGAACTGTTTTTTTTAAGCCCGAAGCAGTGGGCGTTCCCGTCCTATTACGGCGCGGGAACCTGCATCGGCATTCTCCTTTTTCTGGGGCTTGCCGTTTCAGCTGTACTCGGAAGGCTGATGGAAAGGAGGGTGTCATGATGTTCAGACAGACACTGCTGCTGGCAGGTCAGAATTTTTCCGGCTGGCACAGAAATGCAAGGATCTGGATGACATTTGCTCTTGGTCTGGTTATGTGCTTCATGCTGACAGATCAGATGATCGGCAGGGCGCAGATCTATAATTCATCCGTTCAGATCTTCGAGCCGTTTATCTGGACGTTTGGTGACGCGCAGTCGGTGATGCTGTCTTCCGTGCTGCTGCTTGTCCTGTTTGCAGATATGCCTTTCACCGGGCAGGAAGCGCCGTACTGTCTGATTCGGACAACGAGGAAGATCTGGCTTATGGGACAGGTTCTATATGTAATATCAGCTGTTGTTATTTATAATGTCTTTCTGTTTGCTGTGGAGGCGCTGATTGCACTGCCGTGGGCTTATCCGGGGAATGTGTGGAGTGCGTCTTCGGCGGCGCTTGCCTATGGCGCCGGGGAAAATGCGGCCCTTCCGGTGTCATTGAAAACAATGGAAAGTTCCACGCCGTTTGAGTGCATGGCGCTGGTGTTTCTGCTGATGCTGTTATACTCGTTGTTTATCGCGGCTTTTATGCTGTTTCTGAATCTGTCGGCCGGAGGCGCGGCAGGAGTGATTGGCGCGATTCTTATGAATCTGTATGGATATCTGCTGAACCCGGAGTTCTTTATGAAGATTTTTGAGATTCCGCGGGGGGCGGCGTACCGGGCAAATATTCTGTGCGGATGGCTGTCTCCGCTGAATCATGCGACATTTCCGATGCATGGATTCGGGTATGATTATCTGCCGCGGATATATGTCAGCGCTGCTCTGTTTGCCGTGGGTATTGGGATTTTAACCGGTTTTTCCATGGGAAGAATGAAGAAATACAACTTTGAGTTTCAGCAGGTGGAAGAGTAGGGGGAAATATGAGGAATGCGGTAGTCTTAAGGAATGTGTCAAAGTCATTTAAAAAAGAAAAAGTGCTGAAAAACATCACGCACTCATTTGAGCAGGGAAAAATACACGGTATTATGGGGTTTAACGGATCGGGAAAAACAGTAATGTTCAAATGCATCTGCGGTTTTCTGCGGCCGGATGCGGGAGCTGTCTACGTGCAGGGCAGACGGATTGGCAGGGAGATTGATTTCCCGGAATCTGTGGGCATGATTATCGAAAGCCCCGGGTTCCTTCCGCATATCAGCGGATATGCCAATCTGAAGCGTCTGGCAGATATCAGGAGAAAGATCGGGCGGGAAGAAATCAACGAAGCAATGGTAAAAGTCGGGCTGGATCCGTTTTCAAAAAAGAAAGTGAGACAGTATTCACTGGGAATGAGAGAACGGCTGGGCATCGCACAGGCGATCATGGAAAGTCCGGATCTCCTCGTTCTGGATGAACCGTTTAACGGGCTGGATAAGCGGGGAGCAGCTGATGTATGTGATCTGCTTGCCGGGCTGCGTGAGAAAGGAACAACGATTCTGATCGCGGCTCACAATATAATGGAAATCGAATATCTCTGTGATACGGTATGTGAGATGGACGCAGGAGTTCTCACACAGATCAGATAGCCTGAAAAAGCGATGTACAGAAACAAAAAAGGGAATCCTTTCAAAGGATTCCCTTTTGTCATAATGCGGAAGAAGAGACTTGAACTCTCACAGGATTAACTCCCACTAGAACCTGAATCTAGCGCGTCTGCCATTCCGCCACTTCCGCTCGACAAATGGTATTCTATCATAGTAATTTGCGTTTGTAAAGCCCCAATTTTAAATTTTTCCATTTTTCCATTTCTTCGTGGCAGTTCCGCTATTTTGTTCACTAACTCTCTGCGTTGAATCGGACGAAAACAGAGCATATCTGTAAGACGTATTCTGCAGGGAGTGAGGATGTGGGCGAGGTTCCGCTCCGGGAAATAAGGGCAACTAAGAAGTTCCGGGCACGGACTAAATACAAGGACAGACGGTGAGCAACTCGCTTCGCTCAGACAATCTCACCGCCTGTCCTGACGTCCGCACACGGAACTCCAA
>DXGZ01000103.1 GCA_019113645.1 Candidatus Mediterraneibacter vanvlietii
GCTGGCTCGACAACATAAAGCGTCTCGGTCAAAGCTTCCGCTTCGTTAAAGATGAGTTCCAGTTCCAACTGTCCGGCGATCACGTCCAGCTTTTCGGAAGAGCGCCCATAACGATGATTGTTTGCAGATGCGATCTGCTCGATCAGGCGTTCCATGTTTGTATTCAGCTGGGTAAGCTGGTCCTGCATGGACAGGATCACTGCCACGAGTGTTTCCTTACTGAAACTGTTCAGTTCTTCCGGTGAGTAGCTCTTCTGCATGTTCGGCGCTCCTTTTGTCTTACTGGAACTATTGTACCGCAGACGAAAAGAAAAAGCGAGCGAACGGAACAAAAGAGAGGATTCGTCATTCTCACTAAATGATAAACACTCTGAAAAGCCGAAAAAACTACTGGTTTTTTCAGTTTTTCAGAGTACTTATTCACACAGCGGTGTATCGCTGTGAAGTACTCTTAATTGAATGAATAGTATAAGACCCGGCTGTGGATAACTTCCGCTGTATCTGCAGCAATGGACAGGGGCAGGATTTTTTATTTTCTCTGTTTTGCACAACATTTCACAGGAGATCGCTGGGCTGGACTTCCTGGATCGGGTGCCTGGATACGATCTCAAGTCCCTGCATCAGTGCCTGGTATTGTTCCGGGGTGATTTCCAGTGTCTCTTCTTTTGTACGGGGCCAGCTGAAACCGCCGAGCTCCAGCCTTTTGTAAAGGAGAAGGAATCCGTCTCCTTCCCATACGAGCCCTTTGATGCGGTCACTGCGTCTCCCGCAAAACAGGAAGAGGATATCCTTTTCATAGGGGTCCAGCTGGAAGTTGAATTTTACAATGGATGCCAGCCCGTCGATTCCGCGCCGCAGATCCGTATAGCCGGCAGCAACGTAAACCTTCCGGAAGCCGGATGCGTTATTCAGCATGGAGAATCCCTCCTATCCGGGAGAGCAGTTCTGATGAAGCTGAATTGGAAATCTCCAGAACAAGATTCCCTTTCCGGATCACCAGATCCGGACGGAAAACGGGGGACGCGTCCGGTGACACGGCAGGAAGTTTAATCTCAGCGAAAGATACGGACTGCTGAACAGCAGACAATTGTTTTGTCTCTGCAACTATGGGCAATGCTGGATCCTGCGATGCTTCATAAGCTTTCCGACGCAGGATGCGCTGCCAGTAAAAAAACTGCTTCTCAGAAATCCCGTTTGCCCGACACCATGCAGTCTTGGACATCCCGCTGTTCATACATTCATTCAGGATCCTGGTCCAGTGTTCCGCACGGACCTGATGTGTAATTTTATCCATGACACTAACTCCTTAAAAAACTTGTAGTTTTCTGGAGTTATTATCTCATGGAACTAGGTAACTAGCACGGTACTAGTGGTTTACCGTGTACGCCCCACAAACGCAGCTCTGCTCTTATTCCGATAGTCCGAAGAAACCGCCAGCACACCCTTTGACTGGAAGTGATCCGATACCACTCTGATCTCATATACCCACTGCATATTATCATTGTCGGATGTCTTGCAGGAAACCATCGTGGCATTCATTCCACTTAAAGCGATGATATCAATTTCATTTTTTACAGACTCACTTTCACTAGTGATGGTCTGCTTGATCACTTCTCCCCTGGCTTTTACATACTCGCTGTATCCAAAGCAAGATGAACCCTTTCGATCAAGCATTTCCATCAGCTGCTGCTCCTGTGGAATATCTTCAGCAGCCCAAGCAATCTTTACACCGGTTTCCACGTCATCATATTTCCCGGATTCACGCATCAGGTAATAGACGATCAGTTCAAAGATCAGACCCTGTGTTTTCATAAGCCTCATGGTAGCTGTATCACGGAATACAAAGGAAACTGTATCGTCATCCGCATTAATCTGCAGATCCTCTATATATCTCCTCTGCAGAAGATCCTGCAGAAAAGCCAGCTTCACCTTTCTGTGCGCTTCCGTTTCCCCGGAAGATACAATCGGTACCTGCTGCACGAGGCGACTGGAAACCTTCAAGCCACCATTCATCGGAATAAATTTTAATGACTTATACTGATCTGTCTCGGTTATCTGCCCCAATTCAAACTGTTGCAGCAAACTTCCTATCTCCGGATTTACATATTCAAAATCAACCGAAACTATGCCCCTTGTGGTATTTCTCTCATAATTACGAATGATATGATACGTCTGCAATTGTTCCAGAACATTGCCAATCATTGAATTTCGGAAGATAGATTCAGAGAATGAACCTGTATAGTGTAATTCATCACCTTCCAGTTCCTGCTTTATTCCATCACCATAACTCACGTCTTTTGCCGACTGAGAAAAGAATTTTGTAACTACGGCCCAGGTATTGAAACTGACCGAAGCCTTTCCATTGGCACCTTTAAAATGCGTCGGCTCACAATATTTCTTAAACAATGCCATGATGGACTCATACTCACTGCTGTCATAAAGGCCAGCATATTCATTGGCAATCCTTCCACCCATAAGCTGAATATATTCCGCAAGCGAAAAATTCTTATTATCTAATCCGACACCAACATTTTTATCTGCTGAAAACGATACGATACCCTTATTTTGCAGATACTGGACAGCATTGATATTTCCCAGATACTTTTCCATCAGTCGCCCGATAGCAAGAGCCGCATCATACCCCCGGTTTGGCACACAGTTAATGATGATATCATGATGTCCATACTTTATAAGTTGCTCCTCGAGGCAAGCAAATATCGATTCCACATCCATGGACGATAGTGTTATAAACTCCGGCATCGTATTATTTCCGCGACTCTCAAAATAATTTGCAATCGCCTTCTGGTATTTCCGGCTGTTGACCGCTTTCCCAATAAATACAGCATTCTGCGCACAGAAAAGCGTTGGAATGATTACATCATATGTAGATGTGGTCATTCCATCACTCAAAGTGATTACTGTTCCATACTTCTTCCCATACCAAAGCGCAAATGGCAACATTTCCACCAGCTGTTCATCCAGACTGAAAAAATCCATCCTGGCATTTCTGATTTTAATGGTTGAAAGCATCTGGTCTGCTTCTGTAAGGCGGTCTGCCTCCTCTGAGGAAATTGATAACGCATATTCCATAGCTACATCCAGAGACTTCTGATAAAGCACCAGAGAATTATCGTCATCATTGGCCAGTTTCGAAATCGCACGTCTCAGGTTGGAATACTCGGGACTACTGCCGGCAACAAGATGAAGAACAGCTTCTATGTCAACCTGGCTGGACAGCTTTTTGGTGAGCTGATGTGCTCTCAAGCTGGCCCGGTCAAGTTCAGACGGATCGTTTGCCGGACATTTTTTTCTAATCCATAAATCATACTGATGATCAAAGTCATTTGTCAGCGAAGCTTTCGTTCCGCAATCACACAGACACATATGCAGGAGTCGCTGTTTATCCTGATGGATATTGCCATTTTGGTAAAGCAGTGTTTCCTCTTCCTCAGGTGTCGGTGCACGGAACCCGCGTGTTACGGTATATGCATTCCAGCGACGATGTTCCAGCGCAACCAGACTCCAGTAAAGCTTATTCTTCTTTCGGATGGCTTCCTTTAGTGTATCCACGGGATCCATCTTTGTGTCCGCTTTCCTGCACATAGCCAGCTTTACCGGAATATGAACTGTAGATGCAAAGGAAGAATCCGCCGCATACTTTGCACCGATAAAATTGGCTATGACGCTGATATCCCCGACCTCATAATCCTTTGGAGACTCCACAAATTCGGCAATTCGGCTTTCCTCAAACTGATTATCCGCATCATGTTTGTTAATGCGCTGATCATATTTCATACTGTAGCTAAAATTGATATTTCGGGCGATTCTATCAAGTTCTGTGCCAATCACAGATTCATTACCAAAGAAATGTACCTCGATGCCATTGTCCCGACCTTCATCCATCAGCATCTCCTGCTCATCTGTACTGATGCTGTCAGAAAATTCGTTGAAGACATTGACAAGTACTCCTTGTTGCTGCCCTGTCGATTCTGCCTGTGCCTCGGAAATCTGCGTAATCAGTTCCGAAGCTGCCAGCCAGTTAAGTTCTGCATCACCCAGAGAGATGATAACATAATTATATCTATTAGCAGCAAAATCAAGCGGAGCCAGTCCGGCAGCATCCACTCCTTCTTCGACATCAATATCAACAAAACGCAGATTAGCATAATGTTTCTGCTCCGCATACAATTTAAGCGCAGGCATATATGCTCCAGCCTTTGTGGAAAGAACCTGTCTCTTATAAGCTGTCGCATTCTGGGAAGTAACTGTGATATTCAGTTCCGTGTCCAGTGCCTGCCCTGCCCAGAATGCCGCTTTGAATACCTCGTTTCCGATCCATCCGGTTCCGAGGATCAGAACATTACTCTGCTTCCTGTTTCCTCTGGTTTCTGCATATTCGCAGATAGGTTTTTCGTATAGCAGATCGTAGATCCGCAATCGGTATTCACCTATTTTGGCCATACATCAAATCTCCTTCGCAAAAATATTAACATTTTTTTGATTCTTGTCCACCAAAGCTGTCTTCGCTAATCCTCTTACAGAAACACAATTTTGCAATCTTCTCCAAAAGCCTTGTATATCATCCGCAAACCATGTGATTTTCAGGACAACATAAATACATACGTTTATGTTGTCCTGAATTGCACTGCTCCTCATATATAGAATTATCTTTTCAAAGAAAAATCTGTTAATCCATCCAATCTTTTCTGATTCTTTTTGAATGCGCGTTATTTATGTTCTCTCAAAAAATTCCGGATCTCATCAAGAATGCCGTCAATATCGTTGATGTCCCAGGTATACTCGTCTCCTCCCGGATCTATGCTCGCCTGGGATCTTGTCGTGAGATAAAGGTAGGATGCCTTCCCTACCTGATACCGCTCTTTCATCACCTGCATTTCCTCCTTGCAGATCTCATTGTGATAGGTCCACCAATTGCTGAGTACCAGGAAAAAACTGCACTGCCGGTATCCGTCCATCGACTGTTTTCTGGCCTCAGGCTTTCTAAACCGTCTGGCCGCAGGCTCGAACTGATCAAACATTATCCTGTGCTCTCCGTATTCTTCTCTGAGCTCTTCCGCAACTCTCTCCAGCTTCTCGATATCACTGTCGCAGCACTCTCTGGAGTAATTTGCGTTCCGGGACTGTTCTTCGGACACATTTACATCCTCATAGTGTGAGTAGGAAATACCAATCAGAAACCTGTCCTTTTCAAAGTTGTCGACGATATCACGGATCGCACTGACCGCGCTTTTCACATCCGGTGTGATCCTTCCGGGGGTCTGATTGTTTTTCATCCACCACTTCTCCCCATAAGGATCCGCATATTCCGCCGCCTTCATCCACTGTTCATGCGCCTGCTCAGACTCAAAAAGCACAAAGCAGTTGCAGTAGTTCTGCTGACCCATTTTAAACAGAAATTTCGTCAGACTTCTGCTGCCAATCACATTCTCGCTGCTCAGACAGATGATCGTCGGACAATCCGTAAAGTCGTTGTAATCCTCCGCCTCCAGCGCACACTCCAGCGCATATCCCCACGGAAGCACCTCGTAATCGCAGAGATCCGCGGTGTTGGTCAGTGTGTTGATCAGCTTCGCCGAGTCAAACCTGATATTGTCGTCAACACTGTCTGAGTGAAGAATCAGGAAACGCGGCTGAACTCCAGGATCTTTCTCCTTCACAATATAATTCTGCAGCAGACCGGAAGGGCGGTTCTCGATAAATACACCCTTCAGATCCGTCAGAATACTAAGCAGGACGCTGTCACAGCTACCTCTCCGTGCAATCGCGTTCGCAAGGAGTTCCGCGAAAATCGAACTGGTCATCACAACATCCACATCCCCGGGATTCCAGCCCTGTTCCTCCAGAAGCTGCCTGCCGTCGTTGGGAATAATCAGAATACGGGCTCTGGCCATCCCGCTGCCGTCCTCTCTCATCAGGAATTCCCGGACCGCGGAGGATTCTCCCGAATCCTCCGTCAGAACGCCCAGAAGGATATCGTCCTCCACAGACTCACCATCACGATTTGTCCTGCACTTTCCGGTCCATACCAGGTACGGATCTGTTCCCCTGCGGTCAACCTGAGAGAAATCGCCGAAAATCTTTCTCTTATTCTTTCTGTGGCTCAGCAGATTCTGAAAGGCGGTGAGCAAAGCATCCGCATCATTCCCTTCCATACCCCAGTCAAAAATCCGCTGTAGATTTGTCGAAAGCTCGGTGGAAAAGTCAGATCCGATATCGCTCTCGATCGCATTCAACAGAACACTGAACTGGCTTGAGTGTCTGTAACGGGCATTATTGCGCTGACACAGCAAATTTCTCTGTCCCAGAGTCATGTACTGCACAATTGAACGGTCGGAAAGGGTCATCAGAAGCTCCAGCGGCGTCTTTCCTCTCTCAGCGCACAGCTTTCCGAATTCCAGCAGTCTGGAACGATCAAGACCGTGCACATGTTTGTTGGCGAGTATCACAAGATCACGGCTCATTCCATATTTCACTCTCGTCTGGAGAGCATAAAACGCTGCCAGCGCCTGGGAATCTGCCAGAACCATGCGAGAACCGGCGGTCGCCGTCACAAGACTTCTGTATATGGCGTCCAGATGAAAGCTGATCACCTCAGCAAGGCGTTCCAGATCCCCACTAATAATTTTAAGAAACGTATCGAACCCTGTCTCCTTTTTGATTTCGCTGGTTAGCTTTCCCTGTGTCCAGTAATAAATGAGAATCGCCCGCATCACGGCCTGCAGTTTCTCCGTCTGATCCTCCGTATCGGTTCCCATGGCAACCGCCCGCAGCTCATTTGTGTTTTCGCAGTCCTTCCACAACTGATGCTTATAGTTTCCTTTGTCATCCTTTTCCGCAAACATCTGATTCAGTTTTTTCTTCACTGTCGCTGTTGCCGTGTAAAGTCTGGACGCATTCAGCCCTACATTCTGAGGCATCATCAGGTTTGATGACCGGGCAATCTCCGGATGTTGACACACATGATACAAGATTTCCAACAGACAATAATCGGAATCAATCATTTTCTCTGTGATTCCTGCAGGCATCCCTCCATTTTCCGACCCATGAAGGAAATAGCTGTAAATGCTCTGGCATGTTTCCATGGAAAGCGCATATGGCGCCATATCTTTACCAAAAGCAGACACCTTCAGTTGTAAAAACGAAGGCTCTTCCGGATGGTATCCGGGAAGATTTCCTCTGCCCTTTTTATTTTTTTCAACAATATTCACCAGATAGTTTTCATACAACTCATTCTGAATCTTGTCAATATCCACTTTCCTGCTGTCGAAAATCCTGGAAAGGCTCCGGTCATACAACTCCGTGAGATTCCGGATATCAAAGGCATCTCCCTTGGTGCTGACCGCAAGCAGACCAAGGAAATAAGGTGCACGCTCCATCTCTTTGGCATCCTTCAGGGCTGAGGCAATCTCCATCGGCTCCTCGTCAAAGCTGCGCCAAAAAGTGGTCAGTTCTTTCTTTCTCACATACAGATACGTCTGCCCCGTCGTATTGCTCTGTCCCAGTCGACCGGCGCGTCCAATATAGTTTCTGTACTCCTGGCTGGTAAGCTCCACCCTGTCTCCCTTTCCTTTCGGCACCCGGCAGTCCATCATAATCATTGCGTCAAAAGGCATATTGACGCCGACGGTCAGAGTCTCCGTTGCCACGACCGCCTTGACCGGAGAGCTGTTCCGCTGAAAGGCAGACTCGATGATTTCACGGAGATTTGTAGATACCCCTGAGTTATGGTAACTGAGACCCCTCTGCATCAATGTCTTGATATGGTCCCTGTCATCGTCCCTGTCACAGGTTTCAATGTCCGCCATCGTCTGACGAAATTCCTCATCTTCAGTCACCGGCCCGAAAATATCGCTCGCCTGCTTGGAAAGAAAGTCGGCATACCATTCCGTATCTGCCTTTGTCGCGGCGAAGATCAGCGTTTTTGCATGCGGGTTCTTCTGATAAATCTTACGGATCACTGCAAGAAGAAATTTTTCTCTCTTTTCCCTGTCTCTCAGTTCTTCATTGTATCCGGGGATCTCCAACTTCACATCCTCGGAAATGACACTTTTCCTCAACTTCTGTGCATTGACGTCAATGCTGTCAAATTCCTTTTCGCTGGGGATATAACGGTGCTTTCCGGTACCGTTTTCCATCAGAATATATTCGTCCAGTCCCACCGGCCGCAGCGAACTGTTGATCTGTATTGTGTCCTTTCCCAGCCATTCCTTGATCTTATTTGTCTTGCAGTCGCTAGTGGCAAGACAAATAATCCTGGTCTGCGGATTTTTTATGCGGGTGATCTCAAGCGCCATCTCAAGCTTCGGGCCCCGTTCTTCCTTGCTGAGCATAGAGAGCTCGTCCACCACTAGCAGACGGCAGGCGTCCAGAATCGCTCCTCCGTTCTGGCTCAGCATCGCATAGTATTTCTCATACACAATGATCGCCACATCATATTCTCCGTTGATCAGGCGTTCATCATTGTCCATATAGTCGCTGCTAGAACCATAGACACGCAGGCCCTGTCCCTCCAGATCGTCCATAAACTGACGGGTCCTCTCGTGTACCATCGCCTTCAGAGGCACAAGGACAATCGCCTGCAGTCTCCGGGACACCACATCGAGAATATTCAGCTCAGACAGCAATGTTTTTCCCGAAGATGTGGCGCCCTGAACAATCAGATGTTTCGGCACTCTGTCAGAATCCGACCAGTCGTCACTGAACTCCTGATGACTCAGCGCAAGCCTCTGAAGAGCCGTCAGTTCCACCTCATCGTTTTCCGGCAGCCGGCTTTTCAGACGACTTTCAATATTTTCCAACGTTTTCGCATAGATACTGGACCTATCCTCTCTGTCCCAGCCAAATACGTCATATACGTCCGACAGTACCCGAACCTCCATATGTACATCCCCTTTCATTCTTCCAAAGTATAGTTTTCTCCGAAGGACGCGGCAAAAAAAGCGTCGTAATACCTGCCCATATTACGCACATCCTTCTGATACTGGCGCTTCTGATCTCTGTAATTGTTTCTTACCTCTATATCCTCGTCCTGCGCTCTGGACGGCCGCTCAAAGAAACGGTATCTCACCGCAGCTTTCCGAAGACTCCTCGCCGTTTCCGGATTGATCCTGGCCGGCGAAAGTCTATCTGCCAGGGCCGCCGCCCCTTCGTCCTGACTTGCTTCCAGGAAGCTCAGGAATTTTTCCCAGACTCCGGCATGGATGCCGTAATAGAGGGAACAGTGTATTTTCTGCAGCCACGCTTCCTTTTTGCATATCTCCTCCTCCAGGGCAAGCTCATCCACCGGAATTCCAAAGCTTTCAAATTTCCTGAACTGTTCCCGCCGCTCCATCCACTGCTCGGTCAAAAGATGTCTTAACATCAACTGACCAATCTCAAGAAGATAGGCCAGCTGCTCCGCCAGTTTCGATAGCAGCGAGTAATGAATTTTGCAGTTCCGAAAGATCATTCTCGGATTGTCGCTGTCCATCCAACTCATCAGTCCTACCAGAATATGCAGAAGTTTCACCTGTTTTTCGTTTTTCAGATTCATGTTCTCCAGCCAATCCGGCATGTCACCTTTAGCATAACGGACTTTCAGATTTTCATATGTACTCTGAAGATCGACTTCCGCCTTTGCGTTGGTATACATTCCGCCCAGGCACTCTGTCGCATGTCTGGATGACAAAAGCCGGTATAGCAATGTGACGATATCAACCTCCTGCCAAATTCCCTTGTCCGTCTGCTCTTCGATCGCACGGTAAATCAGATCATAATCCGAGCTGTCGAGAATGTATCCCTTCATCTGACTGCCGTATATGGTAAGGCAGTATCGCTTCTCAACCGCTTTCCTGCTCCTGCCCATAAGTCTCTGTCGACTGTACTGCAGAAGCTTCTTATCCACCAGAAAACTCAGAGCGTTCCGAACAATTTCAGTCAGACGTTCTTCTTCATACCCGTCCGGCCGGGGCAGAGTCTGTATCATCTCCTGGATTTCTTCTCTGCTGAATTTTGTGGATTCATCCGTAAAAAGATTCAAAATGAACATAGGTCCCACTGTGTTCGCATCCTGGAAAAAAGGACTGTACAGTTTTGGCGGAGTGTCCGCGCTTCTGATCAGCGCGTTCCACACGGTCTGCTGATTCTTTTTGACCAGCGTATATACATATCCTTTGCTGTTGCTCTTCTGTCTGTCCCTGGAATACCGTCCGGCGCGTCCGATATAATTCTGGTATTCATTCTGGGTCAGATAGCGCATTCCCTGTCCGGTCTGTTTGGTGAGATCCGCGATAATGACCACATCCACATTGCTGTTTACACCGAACGCCAGGGTTTCTGTGCTACAGACAATTTTCAGCTTAGTGTCCTCCAGCAGATTCTGTTCAATGTAGGTTCGAAGTTCATTCGGCACCGAGGCACTGTGAAAGCCTATTCCCGCCTCCAGCGCCTGATAATAAATATATCTCTCGTCTTCTTTCAGTGTGCTGTCCTCCAGCACTCCATAGACGTCATCCTCATTGATATCGCATGCGTTCAGAACTTTCTGCCTACATTTCTCCCCGTCTATGAGGCACGGCAGTACATCCCGAAGCATCAGATATAAATCCCTGCACAATCGGCGAACTTCTTCCCGGTTGTTCCAGAAGATCAGAATCTGGCGATTTTCTTTCAGATGATATCGGCACAGTTCTGACAGGACATACGTAGAAATACTCTTACAGTTTGGCGAAAGGATTGCAACGGGGCTTTTACATATATCGGAAAGATAGGGACAGAAAAATCCTCCGCTAGGTTTCTGCTTCAAATCAATGATATCACACAGCGTATTTTTCACCGGATAAAATTCACATAAGATACTGGGCTTTTCATAGCTGCTCAGCAGATCGTTATACCTGACCTGATCCATCAAACGACATCGGCTGACACAAGGATCTGCTCCTTCTGTCCCTAGAATTCCCCATCTTTTATGATATAATATGGTATTTTTTGAGAGCTCCACCGGACGACCATCTGCCTTGATCTCTATAAAACCGTATTTACTGATATAAGCTTCCCAACTGTAAAACGGTGTCCCCAGCATAAGAATCCTTGGTTTTCCAGACCGTATCCGCTGGCTATGTGCCCATGCCAGAATAAAATCAATGCGGATGCCCCGTGAGTTATCGTTCAGAAGTCCGATCTCATCAATAACCAGGAAATCATATCTGGATAAAAAGGCCGAATCTCGGGACGCATACCTGTAAACCTTTTCTGTAATAATAACAGCGATATCTACCTCACCACGTTGAATCTCATCGTCGTTCTGCCGATACTCGCCGGTTGACTGTACTATATCGAGTTCCTCTTCCTGAAACAACCGTTCAATTTCCAGCTTTTTCTGAGCGGCTAATGCCCTATAAGGAACGACTAAAAGCATCTGGGGTGTTCTCTGCTGCTTTTCCCGGGCCTCCTGATACACTGCATAATACATAAGCATAGGGATCAGGGTCTTTCCTGAGGATGTCTCCCCGATTACAAAGAGATCCCTACCGGAATCATACACATTTTCTGAACGGAACGCCGTTTTCTGTAAGTCTGTGAAGGATGAATATCCCAGCTGGTTTGCCAGCCGCAGCATTTTTTCATAATTTTCCAACATAATCTGTCCTCCTCTTTCGTGTGTATAGCCTTTCCATCCTTTTTATTTTCCACCTTACCTCTTTAAAGCCTATCGCCCTTATATCTGTAAAAAGGCCAAGCAAAACGATAGCTACGTCTCTGCTTACTGATAACACCATATTCTATCGTATCTCAAAATCTATCCATCTCGTCATCAATCAACACAGGGATGATCCTTTTGGGCCCGCAAGCGAGCATACCGTCGATAGCCACAAAAAATCCGTACGTCCTATGGAAGTAAAATAGAGCTTGAGTCCACAGAGGGTTGAGAGCTGCCTGCTCTGTTTCATCGTTCTGAGAAAGTCCACGATAATGGCAGCCGAGATTTCCCTCGGTCGTATATTGGGATGGAATCCAGATACTGAAAAAACAGAAAGCACCGTAATCATAGATAATATACTCTGTTCCCTCAACTTATTGCATGCATTTTCCCCTGAAAATCACTTAATAATGCTGTAGGTTCGCTCAAACTCTCCCTTTTCTACAAAGTTGAACTCAGCCTCGACTAATTTATTATCATGATCATATACAATGTTATAAAAAATAATGACAGCGTTTCTATTAGCCACCTCAAGTGTACTCCATAGATTTGCAGTATAAAATCGTTCATAAGAATCCTTGTTAATTACCAATCCTTTTTCATTTATTAGAAACACAACCTCCGCACACATCTCACAATCAGCAGTCCAAGCCCATAACGGTTTTGGAAGCTGCTCATAGGTATCACCTTTCACATATCTATGGTTCTCTTCAAAATATTCCTTTTTATTGGGATAAGGATATCCCTTACTGTCAATCTTAATCCAGTCTCCCTTTTCCGCCACTTGACCGTTTCCTGTCTCACCGTTCACTGCTTCTTGGGAAAAAACTTCATAACGACCATCTTCCAATTTTTTTATCTTCCCCTGTGTAATTAATTGATTCAGGACTGGGTAATCATTTCCAAGCTGGTAGGCTTGAACCATTTTGCCTTTATTTTTTATCACCTTAAACATCAAATACTTTCCTCCTACTAAATCTCTTGCTAAAAATAGTATGTACAAGAATAGCGCATTAGCAATAATCCCATTATATACCTTGGGAAAATATTTGCGAAGAATATCACTGGCGAAGGTAAATTTATCCTAATCACTATGATGTTTCGCTGGCCGAACTTTGAATTATCTCCATCCAAGAATCACTGCCGCCCTCTTTCACGTCTTCTTTATTTCATTGGATCGTGACTCATCCATATGTAGCTCCCGCACTGCAACAGCTTCCCATAGAGCCCGGCATATAGTGCTCCATCCATTCCTCACTGCGGCGGATCACCCAACGAATCATGTTCGGCTGTGGGAGTACAAGCCCATCCTGTAAAAATCTTTCTCCTGGCAATTTAAGAAAAACCACATTACAAATTTCTGGTAAATCAACTGGCCACAAGAGATGGCGCTACAGTTCTTGGATACTCACTACCCGCTATCCCGTATTAGATGCGTTTCACTACCTGCTACATGATCTGTTTTACCTTCACTTCGCTGATACAAACTCCACTTCCATCCACAAAATCCGTTTCCCAATTACTTTTAGGCCGCTCGCACATTAGGAGCGCGCCTCCTCCGAGTATTCCTCGTTCTCTTTCGAGCGCCTCGCAAGTATTTCCGCCTAGGCCCTTGGCTACCCCATTTTCCTGCCATGAACAGGTATAGTGATTTCTCTGTCTTTGCAAAATATTATAGCATATCCTGACTTTTTTTCATATCTACAGAATGGAAAATGGGCTGAAACATCAAGGATTTTATACCTTATGTTGCCTCTTGCGGGGAATTATGATATTGCTCTCATTTGACCATCAGCGGAAAACCTCCACCTCCATTGTCAGAGCAGATTTTTCGATTATTACAGTAGCTGATGAAATATTTCCAAATAGTAGTCTTGAATTCATCCGTGGTCATTTTTCTGTATTATAACGGTCATATAGCAATTCTGAGTTAATTCTCCCAATATGCTTTCACGGTGGACATTATCACGAAAGCACCTTCCTGCACTAACCATGCTTTGCTGGATACCATATTTCTAAATGGCATCCCAATAATGCTGGCTGATATTCCCTCAGTTAGTATGAATAACAATGGTTCTACATGTATAGGGCATGACCCGTCAGTATTTTCCAGTGTCTGTACACATAATAGCGCCTTCATGTTAGCATCCATCGCCAGACTGATTACGCTGACCACTACATTCGACCACCTTACTTCCCTCGTGCATAGTTCTTCTCAGGTGCCGTATTGATTACCGGGGTGCTGGAATTCTGCGCCTGACTTGCAGGCACCACCTCCCCGTTGCGGAATACAAACGCCTCCACGTCTGCTATTCCACTGGCCTGATCCTCTAGCTGGCCATAGTTCTTATATCTTTCGGTTCTGATCATATCCATATGCTTTTCCTCCTTGTCAAAATCTGCATATTCTTTAAAGTTATCATTCATTACAAATGCATTCATTGTGCAGTCCCCCCCTTCTATCTAAACAAAGATCTGATGATATAGCCGATGGCAAATACCATAATCACTATCGGCATGACCGCATTGATCCATGCCCAGGTGTTATTGGCAAATACCTTAATGATAAACTCCTTATATTTGATACAGCTGACCACCACCAGCAGTGCTCCTGCTATGGTCCAGCCAATCAGGAACCTTTTGATTACGGTCCACACTGTAACTGCCTGATAATCCATGTTTGTCACCACCTCCAAAAGCTCCTGCGCAGCTTCCACTTCAGCCGCACAGTAAAATAAACAACAGCTGTTATCACAATCAGGATTGGAAAGCCGGAGGACAACAGATTAGCCATGAAAATAGCAATCCGCGCAGTCACCGCCCCAAAATTGGCTATGATGCAAAAAGCTGTCAGTCCAGAAAGCATAGAACAGATAATCAGCGTAATAGTTACACCGGACATGGTTTGGACTCCGGTTCCTCGGCAGCTTTCCTGTTCAAAGATATTTCCTGCACGTCTCATATGCTCGTCACCTCCCTCGGTTCTGTATTTGTATATGACGCCATCTTCCTGACCTCCCTTCGTTTGTTGTTAAGCCTATTGTAAGATCTGGAATCCGTTTCTTATAGGTGTACCTGATACCGAAATTGAAACTTAAATTTCAACTTTTTTGAAACTATTTTCTCGTCGGACAATATGGCACATCAGCAGTATCACATCACAACTGGAACCCCTGCCACAGCAGGCAGGAAGTCCGATGTACAGATCAGATAGACATTCGCATTCGCTGTAGTCTTAACTGCCAGATAATCAGATGTTCCTCCAAAAAGTCCCGGTCTCGCATACATATCCTGACTCCGGACACGAAGACGTTCTTCGGTCTGTGGCTGCCAGTGTATTGCGCGCTTGAACGACACGAGGATATGCGGTGTATCTCCGGTAACCGGTGCCGGGTAATGATACTGATAAGAGCCGAACAGATCACGGGAAAGATCATCCGTTGCAGCTGGTGTACCATGATGGAAAAGCACCACGTTCGGAAAATCCAACTCTGCATTACCGTGCATTGCTTCTCTGACATTCTGCGAAACCACCATCAGTTCAATTTTCCCCTGACGTCTGGTCTGCATAAGATACTTCATTAATTCATCATTTTCATCCACAAACTGCATTTCATCGAGGATAATACGGATTCGCGGCACTCGTTTCAGGGTATGGAATATTTCTTCCTTCAGATAGGAGTTGAAAATATTCTGATTACAAGAGCATGCGTACATGACCATTCCAGCCAGGTTCCCCTTCGCTCCGCTCTGAAAGTTATATTTTGTATCACTGCCGGGGGCATAGATATCTTCAAATATCTCTTCCATGCGTTCAAAGAGCCTGCGAAGCACAATGCCTGCTTCATGATTAGCGCGAATATTATCGGCAATCACATTGGAGAGACCTGACTGCAGAGCAAATTCGGAGATAAAATCATCATCCTCATTCAGGAGCTTTACGATGGCCGGCAGGGATACCGGATACTTTGCGGCAACGACATTCAGAACGGCGGCAGCATATATCATGACCTGGTCAGTCAGAATGTCATAGCCCATCTCTTCCGCCGTCATACGGACAAAGCGAAGAATCTGCTGTGCAGACATGCCATAAAATGGATGATAGTTCTTATCCGCAGGACTTGATGTCATAACGCAATCAATCTCATGTGCACTTACTTTCTGCTGTATAGCCGTCATCAGCCCCGGATGACTGGTGAGCAGGATTGTGGGCATGTCATTTTTCTCCAGACCGCAGCAGAACAGATCCAGCACCATTGCCTGATTCCCAGCCTCAACTCCGCTGATCAGAAGATCGCCGTGAATATTGCGGAAAAAAGATGCGCTGTCAACACGCCCCTCGAACACACGTCTTGCTGCATTCATACGCTCACATTCATTGATAATCATTCCCTTATTACTCATAGTTTCACTTCCTTCCTGTCGAATTCATATATGAATTCGGCATTCTAATTTAACCGTACAACGGCATTGTAAACAAGAACGGATCTTCACCCGCAAGTGACACCACTGCCTCACCGTTCTTCAGCTTCAACAGGTTCCAGTCTTCCACCGTATGACCGGCCCGCTGGATATTGAGATTTCTCTGCTGTGCAGAAATGCTGAAGTTCTGGTAATTCTCGTCCAGGCGATTAATAACAAACTGTCTGGTATCGTAATCGTTCGATCTGAACGCCACCATGTTCTGGAAAGACGACAGGATATTCCTTGCGCCGGCCTCCCCATATTGCTCCTCAAGTCCGCATGTATTCTGCAGTCCGCACATCATCCTGACTCCCAGAGAACGCCCGAAATTTAAACTGTCTGACAGGTGCTCAAGCCTCGGAAGAAGGAGCATTTCGTCTAACAGAAAGTATTTATTGGTTTTCCCTTGCTGTCTTCCACCCAGTGCATTAGCAAAAGCTCTGTCGATGAGAATGCCATACATAGGGGCAAGCAGTCTACCTTTACGCAGGTCATACTCAATAAAGACAACTTTCTTCTTTCCGCTGTATATGATATCCCTCATAGAGAATTCTCTTGCCGGATCAGCCTGTGCAAACGGACCGACAAACATCTTCTTCAACACGGAACCAATATAAGAGTTCACGCCCTGTGTCTGGTTTCCCTTTCCTGAGATATAGTCAATGCAGCTGCGCTGATCAGACATATAATCCAAGCTGAGAATCTTCTTAAGATCCTCATTGGTACTGTGAGTAAAGAAATTGATAAATTCTTTGTTGTTCAGTTTCGACTGATCAGAACGCCAGTAAGTCTTCATGAAATAAATCATGACCGCCGCAACAACCTGCTCAGCCATCGCAGGGAAAACAGGCTGTGTCTCACTCTGCATGGACTGAAACAGCTGTTCACAAAGTTCCAGTGCATCTTCGTCGGATTCCGGCGTATAGACCAATTTTCCGTCATTTCCCCGTGGCATTACCTCTGCAAAAATATTATGATAGGAGGTAATCCTGCGATATGCATCGCCATTGCCGATAACAACCTTCATACTGTCCGAATTTCTGCTTCCGAAAGTCTCCAGATAATCACCCTTCGTATCGAAAATAATAATCACATCTGTCGACTGCATGGTGGCAAGCATATCTCTGCTCAAACCGAACAACTTCTGAGTCTTCGGATCCTGAAATGCAACAAACGGACTTCGTGATTTATCCGCTGTCCATACAGGAACCGGAATGTCTTCGACGCTCTGCCCTAAGATGGTCTTCGTGTACATACCACTGTTTCTTTCTTGATTGCTGCCTGTCCCGATTCGTTTCTGTCCAAAATCATATGCCATAGGCTGACCCTCCTTTTAAATATCCATTCCATCGTCAACGCCATCTCCGTCATTATCTACACCATCGGAGTCATCATCACCGATGCCGCCTCCACTTACTCCAGAATCTACGGCACCAGTATCCCCGGCAGAAATGGCAGTCGCATCCAATGCACTGGCGTCTGTCTGAATTCCATTGGATCCAATGGACTGGGCGCCTTTGTTCATGCTTACACCGTCAGTGGTTTGCATCCCCTGTGATTCCTGAAACTCCTGAACCGCATCAATATACTTCTCACTCATCTCCGCAGTAGACTTAATTGCTTCTTCTTTTGACATAGTCGGATCATTCATTGTATGCTCATAATAAGCATTCACTGAATCTCTGAGGGTTGCATTGTACTCTTCAAGACTTATCGGTTTGTTCGGATCAAATGACATCTTCGTATCCTCCTTCGCTGACAAATTATTTACCTGTGTAATCTACTGCTGAAGGCTTTTGTAGGTTGCAATCATCTCAGCCTTCACTGCTGCTTCTGTATTCTTATCTACCGGAACGTTAGTACCAAAATACTGGTTCTGAAGAGTTTGATTAAGATCCCGAACAAAATTTGGATTCTGGAACCGGTCTATTGCTTCCCGCTCCGTTGCGTGATAGCCTGTTGATTCTACTGATTTGGCATATGCTTCGAACGACGGTTCTGTACCGTATTTTTCTGTAAGTCCGCTCAGTATTGCCGCTGTCCTCTCTTCTGCGCCAAGGAATGCGTTTCGTTCCGTTGACTGGAAGTAATAACAGTAATATCCATTTGGAGTTTCACCGATCAGATACTGGCTGCCCAGCTGATATCTTCCATCCTGCAGGACAGCACTAGATGTAAAGCTGTTTGCCTGATACTCAGCTGTCTTCTGAGCATCCTCAATAGTTATCGTCCCATCAATGATCTGATCCTGAAAACAATGGGTGTTTTCATGCAAAACTGTGTTCAGAGACTGAACGTTGTAATCACTGATTAAATGCTGAATTGTCTGTCCGTTATATTCAAAGGACTGCATACCATTGACGGCCATATCCCGGTTTGCATTGATTACTCCGTTGGCCGCATTGCCGCTCTCGTTTGCCGGTAAATCTGCGAAACGTACTTCTGGTGCACCAACTTCACCTTTCTCAAGAGCATCGCGGTTCACAGTCTCCTGAAGAAGCTCCAGTTTCTCGCTCTCACCAAGCTTGCTGTAGGTCGATTCGCGGAACATGGCATAGAGCTGATCATTACTCAGATTCCCATACCGGGTGGGATGTACTCCATATGCTCCCATCCAGTCTACCTCCGCATATTCCAGATCTTCAGCTCAGCAATTTCTGTGTTGCCCTTATCCAGTTCGGACATTACCTCCATGGCTTTCAGGAAATCCCTGTTCTTCCAGATTGCCAGAATCATCGGCAACGAATACTGACCGATGTAAATGTCAGTCAGTTTCTGCCCTTTTGCCCACTCCTCTAAGTTCTGAGCCAATGCAGGGGGACAGTTTTCCAGCGCCTGCATGGCTTTGTCCTTCGCTGCCTCTTGTGTAAATCCATATTCCAGACGGATTCTATCCATCAGTTGTGTTACATCACGGTTTTTCATATCACACCACTCCTCTCTGTCTCACTACTGATTTTGTCAGCATTTTAATTGATGACGGCATTACGCTAACACCTCCTTATGCCGCCATTTCCTCTTCATAAACTATAGAATCGACACTAACCAGAATGTCCTTACCTTCTCTGGCCGGCTTTCTGATACTGCACATTACCTTTGTGCCAACCGGAAGTCTTCCGGTCCAGTAACCGAATGCCGGAACGAGTTCCTTGCGATCATCAAAGTCATTTTCAATATTCAAGTCGATGTACAAACCTGATCTGCTCTGTCCTTTTACGATGCCGGGCACAGAATCCCGTAAGTTGACCATTGCTTCTTCGTTGTATCCGAAATCCCACATAACTTTTTCCTCCCTGAATCTGTGTTGTTTTCTGTTCTGATATAACTATCTCACCAACCGAGAGTTTCATCACTCCCGGTTGGAATCAGTCTTAGAAATAGCTTTTGAAACTTTACCCGCATCTGAAATCCAGGTAATTGTTTTCCTCTTTGCGATTTGTCAGCATGCTGCAATGTTCCGCATAATAGGTTTCCACATCAGCCTTACGGAATCTGCAGGGCACAACCTCGGAGAACAGCTTAACCTTTTCCTTGTAAAGGAGTTGTACATGCTCATAGGCCTGAGGACCAGCAGCCTTTCCATCCGCCTGTGTCCGAAAAAGTTTCAGATAAGACTTGTAATCTCTGACCTCATCAATCACCTCTGCTCTGACCAACCCTACAAAGATAGCTGCAGATCTCGCCTGGCAGTTCAGCGATTTAGTTGCCAGATCTGTAAAACAAGTGAATTTCTCCGCCAAAAGTTGTTCTTTCACCCCTTTGTTCTCCGGTTCCAGAAGGGCGCTCAGATATAGGAAATCGTAGAACTGAGATATATGCCAGGCAGGTGCATAAAATGTCATGCCATCAAATTCATACATATACGAATACATTCCTCCCGAAGCCGCCTTCACAAGCTTCTTACACTCCCTTCCCGGAAGGAACAGATAGTCTGGAAACGGACCTACCGTCTTTACACCATCACTGTAGATACGAGAAGACTGGAATGCGCTCTCCACTGTCGTCAGCCCCTTCTGCGTTCTTTTGCTCAGGTTCATTGCACTAAGCCTTGATCCAAGAGACATCAGACTCGTGGAAGAAATCTCAAGAATCGTCTCATCCGGATAAGCCATCAGAAAATTCTGATGAAGACCAATCTGACACTTGCGTTTTTGGCTCATCGCAAAGCCTGCAAACCAATCGATATTTACATGAACCTCTTCAAAAAACGGATACTCCATCTTACTGATGAAAACACTCTTTTCTGCCATAAGCCTCTCCTTTCCGAGTGAAATACTAACTCACCAAATCCTTGTTGTTTGATTTGAAATAAGTATCCCATGAAAAACGTGTTTCCTCATCGTCAGAGAATTTCCGGCATGGAAACTAAAAATAAAAAATTTGAAACATCTCGCAAAATTTCAAGCATCAAAAAAAGAGCCACAGATAGTGTTGCTTACTACAACATTATCTGTAGCTCTTATGATTCTGTTATGCCCCTGCTCCCGCATACTTTGAAGCAAATTTTCAGACTCGCTTTTTAGGTCCTAACAAATCTGCAATTTAATATATGCCAACTGAATAATCTCTCCCTTCCGGATATTTACCTTCTGCCCTGGCTCAAGTTGCTGATTCGTCGATGTGGTGTAAGCGCCAAATATTCCTGCGGATTTTCTGATCCCCAAGTTTCACCTATAATTGTAGTCGATAGATATTTAGACTATTTCACTACAATTATGGAGGATAGGTTATGGCAGGTCCTCGCAAAGCCCGTGTTCCCATGGCGGAACAGATCCGGCTTATCAATGAATGCCGCCAGAGCGGCATGACAGATGCCGACAGGTGTCGCGAGAACGATATTGCAGTAAGCACCTTTTACAACTGGGTCAGCCGCTGCCGGAAAGCCGCAGCGGATCAAATCCCAGCAGCGAATTACGGTCATCTTGAGGTTCCCCGCCCGAAACAGGACGTGGTCTCCATTGACATTGTTCCGGATCACATTCCGGAACAGCACACAGCATCACAGATGCTAAACTCGCACCTTGCTACGAAAATAAACTCTGTAGCCAGGGATTGAACCTTGACAACAAATGTTTTACATCACTATAAAGCAATCAAGATATCGGGTTGCCGATAGTGAAATATAGACCATGCAAACACAGACTAACTT
>DXGZ01000024.1 GCA_019113645.1 Candidatus Mediterraneibacter vanvlietii
TTGAGCGAATGCGAGTTGCTCACCGTCTGTCCCTGTTTTTAGTCCGTCCCCGGAACTCCTTAGTTTCTCTTAGCTCCTGGAGCGGAAGCCGAGCACACTCTCCACCCTTGCAGAATACGTTTTAGAATGCCCCCCTGTTTTCGGAAATATCGTCTCCAAAAGTCAGCGAACCTAATTAACTAAATAGCGGCACCCGCAGGTATATATAGACAAAGTCCCACCCATACTATATAATGATAAATTGTCTGCGCCCTGCCGGTCTTTGCAGCTTTCCGTCGACACTTTTCTTCCGGCAGGTCAGTACATATACCAATTGAAAGCGGTTTTATCCAAGCCGCACTGTTCACAGTAAAAGTACAAAAGGAAAGAGAGGAAAAAATATTGTTTGCACAAATCATCAACACACTAAGCGATCTGCTGTACACTTACATTCTGATCATTCTGCTTCTTGCTACCGGTATCTACTTCACGTTCAGAACAAAATTCGTACAGTTCCGCATGTTAAGAGAAGCCATCCGCGTAGTCATGGAACCAAAAGATGACGAAAACGGTCTTTCATCGTTCCAGGCTCTCATGGTATCCACTGCATCCCGCGTGGGAACCGGAAATATCGCGGGAATCTCAACTGCCATCTGTCTCGGCGGCCCTGGAGCCGTATTCTGGATGTGGATCACAGCGCTGCTCGGAAGCGCCTCCGCTTTTATTGAAAGCACCCTGGCCCAGATCTATAAAAGACGCGCAGAGGATGGCAGCTGCTACGGCGGCCCGGCATATTACATCCAGGCAGTGCTGAAGCGCCGCTGGATCGGAGTTCTCTTTGCTGTGTTCCTGATTCTCACATATATGGTGGGATTCAACCTCGTAGCTTCGTTCAACATCGTAGATACATTCCGCGCCTACAGCTTTTTTGACGAATCCACCACACCGCTCATTATCGGTGGAATCCTCGCTGTAATCTTCTGCATCTGTATCTGCGGCGGCAGCAAACAGATCTCAAAAATCACCGGATTTCTCGTACCGCTGATGGGTATCTTCTACCTTGCGCTTGCTCTCTTTGTTGTAGTTACCCATTTTGAGCTGATTCCGAAAATGTTTGCTGATATCTTTACAAATGCTTTCGACTTTCAGGCGATCTTCGGCGGATTTACCGGCTCCTGTATTATGCAGGGTATCAAGCGCGGTCTGTTTTCCAATGAGGCCGGCGTAGGTTCTGCCCCGAATGCAGCTGCCAGCGCATCCGTGTCCCATCCGGTAAAACAGGGACTGGTACAGATGCTCTCCGTATTCATTGATACGATTGTAATCTGCTCTGCAACTTCATTTATGCTGCTCTGTTCCGGCATTGCCCCCAGCGACGAACTGAAAGGCATGCCATGGGTACAGGCGGCCGCAGCCGAATCGCTCGGCGAGCTCGGTATTACTTTTATTACCATTGCTCTGTTCCTGTTTGCCTTCACGACACTGATCGGAAACTTTTTCTATGCAGAAATGGGGCTGGGGTATCTCTGTGATAAAAAGCCAGGCAAAAAAATCCTGATTATTTTCCGCGCAGCTGCCACAATCATCGTATTCAGCGGTTCTCTGCTGGAGTTCAGCGTAGCTTGGAGCACTGCCGATGTCATAATGGGATTCCTCGCACTCATCAACCTGCCGGTTATCATCATGCTGGGCGGTCCCGCCATCCGGTGCATGCACGATTATATGAAACAGAAAAAAGCCGGGAAGAATCCGGTGTTTAAGGCAGCGGATATACAGTTGAAAGATAAAACAGATTTCTGGTGCTGAAAAAGATCTGAGTTTGTCTGATTCTTCGATAGAGTAAAACGTCCAAGAAATGCGGAATAAAGTTTGTAAAGCCGTATTCAAAGGGGAGGGGCATTGTCTTTTGCTCCGCTCCATGGAGTAAGAAAAACTAAGGGATCTGACAAATGACAGTCAGAGAGTGCTATTTGCTAATGTCCCGGTTTCAAATTTGAAATCTTAGTCAATAACCTTCCGCCTTCTTTTTTGTGCTTGAATCGTGAGTATGTCGAACAGGAAACTGACCGGCTAGAACAGCGCAGAAATCCGCAGGAGATAATTCGCGGATCTCTTTCGGAGGGAAGGGGATGCCGGAGGCGGTGACTTCGGAGGGAGCTATAGAAAAAGTTAATGAGCAGGAAAACTGCGTTGGATTGAAAATGGAAATTGTCTGAGCAAAGCGAGTTGTTCCATTTTCAATCCTGTCTTTAGCAGGTTTCCCGCTCATTTAGTTTTTCTTAGATCCTGGAGCGGAGCCGAATCCGGTATCCCCTTCCCGCAGAATACGCTTTCAAAGAGTTATCTCCTGCGGATTTCGGACTTGTTCTGCCTGAGTTTTCTGCCTGACAAGCTCAGATTTCATAAGCCAGTTTGAATGCTCCGTGTATTACTGTCATCAGGTTTCCTACTTCCGCAGCATCGCCGATCACGTGTACAGGCACGTTTTCGCCGAGGCTGAGGTTAAACGGATTCGGGTTATATCCCACGGCTGAGATGACTGTGTCAGCGCTGATCTTCTGTCCGTCTTTCAGAACGAGTCCGTCCGGAAGGATCTCTTCGATCTGTGCTCCGCAGACGGTTCTTACCTGATAGAGGTTCATGTAGTCCACAAGGGCGGCGCGGTTAGGCGGCATGATGCCCGGTGCGGACAGGATATCGTCCAGTGCTTCTACAACGGTTACCGTGTGTCCGTGTTTTGCCAGCTGGCAGCTGAGTTCGCATCCGGTCAGACCGCCGCCGATAATGGCAACGTCTTTTCCAGGAGTCACTCTTTCTCTGAGAACATCAACAGCGGTTACCGTGTGTTCGAATCCTTTGATCGGCAGAGATTTTTCAGAAGCGCCGACAGCGATGATCATTTCATCCGGATTCATCGCAGCGATCGTCTCCTGATCAGCCACCGTGTTCATCCGGATATCAACATTCGAATTCTTCATTTGAGTGCGGTACCAGTTCAGGAGTGAGCGGTCCATCTCTTTGAAGTCCATGGCAGCAGCCGCGATAAATGCTCCGCCGAGCTTATCTGTTTTTTTAAATAAAGTGACGTGATGTCCTCTCAGATCCGCGATTCTTGCTGCTTCCATTCCTCCGATTCCGCCGCCGACAATGATGATGTTCTTCGGATGATCTGTTTTCCCGATCCGGCAGTTATCCTCTTCCATAACTGCCGGGTTGAGGGCGCAGGAGAGATGGCGTCCGCCGAGAACCTCGCCCATACATCCTACATGACAGGAGATACACGGGCGGATATTGTCGAGATCGCCTGCCTGGGCTTTGTTCGGCCACTGTGGATCAGCCAGGAGCGGACGCGCCAGTCCGATCGCATCGATCTTGCCGGAAGCGACTGCCTCGCTGGCAGATATCGGATCATGCATGCGTCCCGCACAGATGACAGGGATATTCACGAAGTTTTTGATGTATTCGCATTCCGGCAGATTGCACGCAAGAGGCATATATACCGGCGGGTGCGGATAGTACCAGGAGTCATAAGTTCCATTGTCGGCATTGAGGGCATCGCACCCTGCGGCTTCGAGAATCTGAGCGGCTTTCGGGCTCTCTTCAAGGGAACGGCCGAACTCTTTGTAATCTTCACCCGGGAGTGCACCCTGGTTCCAGCCCTTCATCTTGGAAGCCACGCTGTAGCGGACCGTTACCGGGTAATCTTTTCCGCAGACCCGCTTGATTTCCTGAATGATCTCGCAGGTGAAACGAAGTCTGTTCTCAAGAGAACCGCCGTATTCGTCTGTACGGGTATTCATGGCGCTGATGGCGAACTGATCCAGCAGATAGCCTTCATGTACGGCGTGAACTTCCACGCCGTCGATCCCGGCGTCTTTACACATTTTCGCGAGTTTCCCGAAGGCCTCCACACGTTCGTGGATTTCTTCCTTTGTCATTTCCCGGTGCATGATGTCTTTATTCCAGACGTTATGTATCTTACAGGGCGCGATGAGCGCATTTTCAGGATTCATTTTCTGGGATTTGATCATTTTCGTGTTGATCTGCAGCACGCGGCCCATGCCTGCTGTGATCTGCAGAAACAGCTTCGCATCGCAGGAATGGATTTCTTCCATTACTTTTTTCATCGGTTCTACGAAACGGTCGCCGTAGTTGTGGAACCAGTTTCCCATTCCGAACATGTCCACAAGGTGGGTGACGCTTGGAATAATCAGGCCTGTACCGCCTTTTGCGCGTTCAACGTAGAATCTGCCGTACTGTTCGTTGAATGTTCCGTCCGGTTTCATGGCGCTGGGGCCGCCCATAGCGCACATGACGATGCGGTTTTTGATTTCCACATTGCCGATTTTCATTGGCTGAAATAAAGCGTTGCATTGTTCAGACATTTTTTAAATACCTCCTTGATTCTTAATTTGATCGAATTAGATTCTGCGAAAATAGCACACCTGATTTTGGGAAAAGTCAACTAAAATTGACAAAAAAGTATCAAATATATGGTAAAAATAGTCAAAGAATCTGCCGGTAAAGGGAATGCGAAATTATAAATCGCGTGACTGAGATATGAGTGTGTGCTATAATTCACAGATAAAGCAGATTCAGAGGAGAGAGAAAGGGGAGGAGCCCATGACTAGACAGGAACAGGCGCTGCGTTCAAGACAGAAGATTATAGATACGGCAATGCTTCTGATAGAAGAGAAAGGATATTCCAGTGTAACCATCAAAGACATATGTGAAAAAGCGGAACTTTCAATCGGGGCGTTCTATCATTATTTTTCAAATATTGCCGAAGTGTTGTTTTCATTTTACAATCAGTATGACAGTATTCTGGAAGAAGGGCTGAAAGAGCGCGGTTTTGAGAGATGGCAGGATGAGGCGGACTACCTCTGCCGCACCTATCTCGAGCTGATGGTTAAAAACGGATGGCAGGTATCAGCGGCAGTGATATCCAGTCAGTTCCGGATTGAGGATAAATACCTGTACCGGGAGGAACGTTTCCTGAATCGGCGGCTTACGGAGGTGATCGAGAGGGGAAAAGCCTGCGGGGATATTGGAGATGATGAAGAGACGGAAGAACTGTGCTGGTGGCTGCTTCGAAGTGTGAGAGGCGCGATTTTCGACTGGGTGATGCATGACGGGAAGACAGACCTGATGGCAACGGGCGTGCACGATTACAGTATGGTGATTGGAGGAATGATGAAATGAAGAAGATTATATTAGGTTCAGCTTCCCCGAGAAGGCGGGAGCTGCTCTCACAGATCGGAGTCTCATTTGAAGTCCGGACAAGCGGCCGGGAGGAAATATACCACAGCGCGATTCCGGAAGAGATTGTCAGGGAGCTGGCGCTCATGAAAGCGGAAAATGTGGCCGGTGATCTGACAGATGAGCAGAATGAAGCACCCAAAGATACTATCGTGATCGGCGCGGATACCATCGTTGTTCTGGATGGGAAAATTCTCGGGAAACCAGTGGATGAGAAAGACGCGGCGGATATGATCGGCGCTCTTCAGGGACGGAGCCATGAAGTCTATACCGGTGTGGCGATTCTGGACTATGACGCGCAGGGGGAGAAAAATGTGTCCGTTCACGCTGTGGGGACAAAAGTATACGTAAATCCTATGGATGAAGCGGAGATATCCGCCTATATCGATACAGGAGAGCCCATGGACAAAGCCGGAGCATACGGGATCCAGGGGCGCTTTGCAGCGTATATTGACAGAATCGAAGGTGACTACTACAACGTAGTCGGGCTGCCGGTGTCTTATGTGTATCAGGCATTGAAGCGTATTGGGGCGTTCTGACCGTCAGCGGACTGACGGTTCTGCCGCGCTGGGTTTTCAGGTAAAAGACGGAGCATTTTATACTGCGCTCCACAGCACGTCTCCGTTGTCCCGGAGCCATTTCCTGGAGACCCGGTAATCCGGAAGAACGGACTCTACAATGGCGTAGAAAGCCTTTGAGTGGTTCATCTCTTTCCGGTGTGCCAGCTCGTGGACAACCACGTAATCCAGCACGTTTTCCGGAGCGAAGATGAGCCGCCAGTTGAAGTTGAGGTTCCCCTGGCTGCTGCAGCTTCCCCAGCGGGTCTTCTGTTCGCGGATGGAGATACGCCCGTAGGACACGCCCATAATGCGGGCATAATATTCGGTCTTGCGGGTGAAAATGTCCCGCGCGATTTTAATATACCGGGCGCGTTCCTTCGCTGTCAGAGCCGGCTGTCCGGAAGCGGCAGGCTCTCTCTTCCGCTTCTCGGCAAGGGCCAGGTGACGGGAGATCCAGTCGGATTTCTCCCTGACAAAGGAATCGATAAATGATTTGGAGCAGCCGTAAGGGGCGCGCACCTGCACGCGGGCGTCCCGCGTGATCTGGATGGCAACCGTTTTCCGGCGGCTGTATATGATTTCATAAGGAATTTTCTGATTCATAATATCTATCACCGGAAACAGTGTAGCAGAAAACAGGCCGGAGATGCAACCGGAAGCGGAAAATAAGAAGCGGAAAATAGATGGCGGCGAAAAACAGATAAGAGGACAGATTGGAAATGGAACAGATTCTGATTATTGAAGATGACGACATACTGGCAGAGGGCGTTAAGATGAACCTGAAGCTGGCGGGATTTGGATGCAGGACTGCGGGATCGCTGGACGAGGGTGCGCACATTCTCGGGAAGGAGCCATGTGATCTGCTGATACTGGATGTGAACCTGCCGGACGGAGACGGATTATCATTTGCCCGCAGGGTGAGGAAAAAAGGGAATCTCCCGGTGATCTTTCTGACCGCGAAGGATATGGACGAGGATGTGATGCGTGGGTTTGAGACCGGCGCGGATGATTATGTGACAAAGCCTTTCAACGTTCAGATTCTGATCCAGAGAGTGCGGGCGGTGCTTGGCAGGTACCGGGCGGGAACAGGCGGAAATGGAAATGGAAAGACGATGGTGAGGACCGGAAACCTGGAGATTGATTTCGACTCATGGATGGTCCGTAAGAACGGTGAGGAACTGATCCTGACGCCGACGGAATTCCGGCTTCTGAAGAAGTTCTGCGAGAATCAGGGGATTGTGCTGACAAGGGAGATTCTGATGGAAGAACTGTGGGACAGGGAAGGAAATTATGTGGACGAACATACCCTGACTATATTTATCAGCAGGCTCCGTTCAAAGATCGCAGATGATACTTATACGTATATTAAGACCATATATGGAACAGGATACAAGTGGATCGGAGATTGATATGTCAGAATGGATAATTGCTCTGGCGGCTGCCGCGATTGGAATCGGTCTGGCGGCTGCGGGAATATGGATCTATATGCGGAGACGGTATATTGCATATACGGAGGAAGTGTGCGGGAGCATTGACCGGATTCTCGCTGGAGAGAAACTGGAAGAGCAGCCATGTGATGAAGACACCCTGTTCTCGAAAGTTCAGATGAAGCTGGAGCGGCTCCGTGAGATTACAGCTGTATCAGCCCAGGAGAGCGAGGAGAGAAAGCTGGAGGTTCAGGGGATTGTCTCTGATATTTCTCATCAGCTGAAGACGCCGATCGCCAACGTGGTGATGTACTGTGACACGGCTGTGAATCCGGAACTGACCGAAGAGGATCGGGCAAAGTGCATGGAAATACTGAGGGGACAGGTCGGAAAACTGGATTTTCTCGTGCAGTCGCTTATGCGCATGTCCAGGATGGAGCAGAATATGATCACCATTCGTCCGGAGAAAGTGTCTCTCGCCCGTCTGATGGAAGACGCGGCGCAGAGTGTTGCCGCGCAGGCCGGGAAAAAAGGAATCATCGTGAAGGCAGAGTGCCCGGAGGAGGTGTATCTGTACTGTGACGAGAGATGGACGCTGGAAGCGATTTTCAATGTGCTGGACAATGCGGTGAAGTACTCTCCGGACGGAGGAACAGTTGTGATTCGTTCCCGGCGAATGGAGATCTATACGGCGGTTGTGGTGGAAGATGGGGGCTTTGGGATCTCGCCGGAACACATTAACGATGTATGCAAACGTTTCTTCCGGGAGGAGCGGGTGAAAAGGACGGAAGGTCTTGGCATAGGCCTGTATCTGACCCGTGAGATTCTGGAGAAGGAGAGCGGGTATCTCAGAATCCGCTCACAGGTGAACCGGGGGACAGAAGTATCCCTCTTCCTGTTAAATTACCATGGATAAGGCGTGCCCTGATGAGGCAGCCTTTTTCTTTGCGGAAAAACCGGTTTTGCCTTTTTCGGTTTGCTTAAAAAGACTTCCGGTTTCCGAGACTTTTCTGAAACATTTGTCTGATATGCTTGAATAAACCGGAAGAGAGGCGGCGGAAGGGAATGCCGTGCCGCTGCCCTCCCGGGAAAATGCGACGGAAAAGGAGGACTGAAAATGAGCATTCTAATCGCAGAAAATCTGAGAAAATATTATGGAAAGGAACCAAATATCGTGCGTGCGCTGGACGGCGTTTCCCTGTCTGTTGAGGAGGGAGAGTTCGTTGCGATTGTGGGAACCAGCGGCAGCGGGAAATCCACACTCCTCAATATGCTGGGCGGACTGGATGTGCCGACGGAAGGCGAAGTGATCATCGCGGGGAGGAAGCTTTCAGGCATGGACGATGAGAGGCTGACGGTGTTCCGAAGACGAAGGATCGGATTCGTGTTCCAGAATTACAATCTGGTGCCAATCTTAAGTGTCTATGAAAATATTATTCTCCCGGTGTCTCTGGACGGAGAAAAACCGGATGAATACTATATCAGAAAAGTGATTCGTCTGCTGGGGCTGGAAGATAAGCTGGACGAGATGCCGAACAACCTGTCCGGCGGACAGCAGCAGAGAGCGGCGATCGCCCGGGCTCTGGCCGCAAAACCTGCGATTCTGCTCTGCGATGAACCGACGGGCAATCTGGATTCGAAAACAAGCCAGGATGTGCTGGGCCTGATCAAGGCGACCAGCCGCCAGTTCAATCAGACAGTGGTTATGATCACACACAATGAAGAGATCGCTCAGATGGCTGACCGCACCGTGCGGATCGAGGACGGGAGGATCATAGAAAGCGGGTGGAACGTATGACCCGGGGGAAAAAGGAACATACAGAAAGCAGGAAATATGTAGAAAGCAGGAAACATGCAGGAAGCGGCCGCAGCGCTGCCAACAATAACGGGAGATGCATCCGGGAGCTGGCAGTGCGGAGTGTGAAGAGCAGCAGGATGCGGAACGTATTTATTGTTCTTACCATTGTGCTCTCAGTCAGCCTTCTTATGGTGATGGCTCTGTTTTACGCGGGCATGCATACTGCCACAAAACGTCAGGTGGAAGGTATGCAGCATGTCATCTACAATGGTCTGAGTGAAGAACAGCTGACGGCAATGGCAGGTGCTGACACGGACAGCACCTATGTCCTTGGAATTAAACAGGGGCAGGGGGTGGAGATCGATGGAACCATGGTTTCGCCGGTAGCGTATGAGGATGCCCCGCTCAAAGACGAAGACGTGCATCTTAAGACCGTGGAACTGACAGAAGGAGAGATGCCGGAGTCCGCAGATGAAGCGGTGCTGGCTGACGCGTACTGCCGGCTGGCGGGAGTTGAGGCAAAGCCGGGAGAACAGGTGTCTGTCGCATGGCTGGACGGGACCACTGAGACATACACTATATCCGGCATCTATCATGCAGAGGAGCATCAGCCCTACTATAATGTTATCCTCTCGGAGACATATGCCCGGGAAGGAAGCCAGCTGAAGGACATTCCATGGCAGGCCGTAGTGTGCCTTGCGGATGCGGAGAAGATGACACAGGATGAGTTCGAGAATGTGGCGGATACATTCGGAGAAAAATTCGGTGTGGCAAGGAGGAATGTAAATCTCAACGGAACGTTCCAGCGCAGTCTTCCGGGCGGCGAACAGCAGATGCAGGAGATGCTGACGATCGCGGGGGTGGGAATCGGAATCCTTCTGGTCAGTGTGCTTGTGATCTACAGTGTGTTCTATCTGTCTGTTGTGGGGCGTATCCGCCAGTTCGGGCAGCTGCGGACCATTGGCATGACGAGAAAACAGATCCGGAAAATGGTCCGGACAGAAGGGATGCTCCTGAGCGTCAGGGGAATCCCCATCGGGCTTGTGATCGGCGGCGCGGTCAGTTATTTCATCCGACCGGACGGATGGAGCTGGATCAATGTACTTGCCATTTCAGCAGTAGTGACAGCGGCGGATCTGGTTACGGTTCTCCTCTCGATCCGGAGACCGGCGAAGATCGCGGCTTCAATCTCCCCTGTTGAGGCGGTGAAGTATACCGGGTATGAGCCGGGCGGATTGAAGAAGAATAAGGCAGGCAGCCGCGGCGAGGGAGCGAAAGGCCGCCGGAATGCGCAGAGCCGCAGGAAAAAGGTGCGCAGGATCACCCCGTCAGGCCTTGCATTTATGAGCACTTCCAGGAATAAAAAGAAGACAGCGCTTACCATGGCGTCTCTTGGAATCGGCGGCGTGCTGTACATGCTGGCAGCCTTCTGGGTGAGTTCCACGGATCAGGAGAGCTATGCCAGAACCGGAGAGTATTCCTATGGAGAGTTCCTGATCACATATTCCTATAATGTGGTTCAGACAACAGAGCACGGGCAGACTCAGCTTCAGGCAGAGCACCCCATGGATGAAAATCTGATCGGAGCGGTCAGGGAGATTGACGGTGTGGAACAGATCAGCACAGCGGAAACGCTGTCAGCAGCGTGGGAATCCAACGGGGATAACGGGACCGTGAGTGTGAGGCCATTTTTCAGAGAACGGGAAGAAAGCCTGAGAGAGATGAACCATGAAGGAGAGATATCATACGAGGATCTTGAGCAAAACGGAGGGATCATCTGTACGGACGGAGACGGCGTGTGGAGAGATGTGTACGGCTGGGATATTCAGGTGGGCGATGTAGTGACGCTGACATGGTATGACGGATACGAGATGCAGGAGAGAACCTTTGAAGTTAAGGGAGTCATTGACGGACATGACTATACCGGTAAACTGCGCGATAACTCAACGTCATTTATCCTGCCGGATACAGTGATTTCCGATATGGTAGGAGGCATTGACCTGACGAACACAGTGGTGATAAAAGTAGACCGGGAAAAAGAGCGGCAGGTGGAAAATGAGCTGAATCTCATGATGGAAGACTACCCGTATCTGTCGCTGGGGACGCTGCGGGAGGAGATGCTTCAGGTAGAATCCATGTTTAACCTTCTCTTCTCCGTGCTGGTTGGGCTGAGCGTGTTTATCATCGGCTTCGCACTGATTAACCTGATCAACACTCTGATTACGAATATACTGACAAGAGATCATGAATTCGCCATGCTGCAGTCTGTAGGAATGACGAGAAAGCAGTTATCCGGGATGCTGCGCATGGAAGCACTGATCCTCGCAGGGGGCAATCTTCTGATCACTCTGGTGATCGGGACTTCGGCAGGATATGTGATGATCAAGATCCTGCGGTATTTCGGGGCTGCCTATATGCACTTTGTATTCCCGGGATGGTTTTTCGCCGGGTATGCGGTGTTCATCGTTCTCGTGCCAGTGCTGATCACGGAATATATGGTGCGCAGGTTTTCAAGACAGACGCTGGTGGAGCGGCTGAGGGGAGAATGATTATCAGCCGGATAAGGTATTCCTTTTTTCTATTCTTGTTCATGCAGAATAAGTATTTGTGTGTTGGAAAACGGCAAGTATAATTAAAGCGTGACTTCAGACAAGATGATTAAAGGAGAAGTGGTGACAGCATTGATGAGTAAAATAATGAGAGTAATTCTGACAGGAGTGAGCATGATTGCCATAATCATGGAAGCATGTTCTCCCGGTCAATCGACAGATGCCATAGAAAATTCAACGGTTTCCCGGAAGTGTGCATTGAAAACAGAGGCAAAAGCGATGATGGAAGTACCGCTTCCGGAGGAATATCTTATTGATGATTTTGAGATTACATATCAGATGCCGGAACTTCCTACCGGATGTGAGATAACAGCGCTGACGATGGCGCTGAACTACTACGGATATGGGATTGACAAAGTTACAATGGCTGCACAATATCTGCCGACAGCTGCGGCGAACCTGTATTATGGGGCAGACGGAACTTTGTATGGAAGTGATTTGAATCAGTATTTTATAGGTGATCCGGCTACGGAGTTCGGATATGTCTGCGGAACGGGAGCGATTGTGACTGCTGCGGACAGCTATCTGTCGGAGACGGGAAGTGAGCTTCGGGCAAAAGACATGACAGGAACGGAGCCTGAAGAACTCTATGAAATGGTCTCTGAGGATATCCCTGTTGTTGTATGGGTGACAATCGGAATGGCAGACAGGCAGCCTGCACAGGGATGGTATACGGAAAATGGAGAATATGTCGACTGGAGCACGAATGATCACGGAGCTGTACTGGTTGGATATTCGGAAGATACAGTGACGATTGCCGATCCGGTTTCCGGATTGACAGAATACAGCAGAGGG
>DXGZ01000104.1 GCA_019113645.1 Candidatus Mediterraneibacter vanvlietii
AGGGGGACTGTGGGCGGCTGACTTCGGATGGGGATTAGTGAAACTTGGAGTGCCGGGGAGGGACGTTGGGGCAGACGGTGAGATTGTTTGAGCGAATGCGAGTTGCTCACCGTCTGTCTCTGCTTTTAGTCTGTCCCCGGCACTCCTTAGTTTCCCTTATCCCCTGGAGCGGAAGCCGAACACAGTCCCCCTCCCTGCAGAATACGTCTTGTAAAGCCACTCTGTTTTCGTCCGATTTGAAACCGGTAATTATTGAACTAAATAGCGATTTTTCTTTGTTGCAACCCAGATGGGAATCTACTATAATTAGGGAAAGATTGTTCCATCGGACGGAGGACGGAAATGAGAAATATTGTAAAGCGCGCCGTTACCGGGATACTGGCTGTATCACTGGTAGCGGCGCCTATGGGTAAGGCTTATGCGGAAGAAGAGACCGGAGAGGGGACGGAAGAGCTTACGCTGGAAGAGCAGCTGCAGGCTTCTTATGACATCGTTCCGGACAGCAACAGTATAGAAGGGTGGCCGCAGGGACCGCAGATCTATGGACATTCGGGGATTGTTATGGATATGGACAGCGGTGCGGTGCTCTATGAGAAGGCGGCGGATGATCAGCATTATCCGGCGAGTATTACCAAGATGCTCACAGCGCTTGTCGCCCTTGAGAATTCCGAGCTTGATGATGAGGTGTATTTTTCAGAGGACAGCACTTCATTTCTGGAATATGGTGATGCCAGTATCGGAATGACGCCGGGTGAGATTCTCAGTATGAATGATGCGCTCTACGGTATGCTCCTGGCATCGGCGAATGAAGTATCTTACGCCATTGCAGAGAGTGTAGGGAAACTGATGGGCGGCGACTATAATACATTCATCCAGGAGATGAATGACCGCTCGGCAGAGCTCGGATGCACGGGTTCACACTGGGTGAATGCTAACGGGCTTCACGATGAGCAGCATTACACGACAGCAAGGGATATGGCGCTGATTACCTCGGCGCTCTATCAGTTTGACGAGTTCAAGACAGTTTCTCAGACATTGAATTATACCATTGGTGAGACCAACCTGATGAAGGAGACCCGGACATTCCAGCAGAATCACAAGATGCTCTGGCCGGGGAATTATTACTATTATGAGTACTGTACTGGCGGCAAGACCGGCTATACGGATCAGTCGCGGACCACGCTTGTGACAACTGCTGAAAATGCAGGGCTTCGCCTGGTTGCAGTGATCCTTCAGGATGATGGAGACGTCTACGTGGATACCCGTTCCATGTTTGATTACGCGTATAATAATTTCTCTAAAGTATCTCTGAGTGATCAGACACTGCCGGAGGAGATTGAATCTTATACAGATCAGGAGGCTTACGTAGTGCTTCCGAATGGGGCGCAGTTTACTGATCTTGAGTATGAGATTACGCAGGATGATGAACAGTCATCTGCCGGAACCATAACCTATACGTATAACGGACAGAATGTGGGAAGCGCAGCGGTTACACTGTCAGAGTCTTATCTGGCAGGGCTTGCGGCAGAAAATGGAAATGCAGACGGGACGCAGGCCGATGGAGCGGACGGCAGAGCTCAGGAGGAAGGACTTCCGCTGCCTGTGATGATGCTGGCAGGGGCAGCAGTTGTGATCGCGCTTCTTTTTATCATCGGATTTGTTGTGACAGTAAAGATCCGCCTGGACAGACTGAGGAGGAAACGCAGGAGGAAACAGGCACGGGCGCGGCAGATGGCGGAGGGACGCCAGCCGCAGAACGGATACCGGGTACAGAGATCAGGAGATCCGGCGAGACCCAGCGCGGGCGCGCGGCAGAGGCGGCCGGTTCAAAACAGGACGGCGCCGCGGCACTATGAGCCGGGACGGCGTGACCGGACTGGCGGATACAGATAAAGAGTGGAAAACAGGAAAATGGAAAAACAGCGTCGGCGTACGGATGGAACGGAGTGTCCGTCCATTGTGCACCGGCGCTGTTTTTATTTATACTGCCTGCGGTAATCTGTGGGCAGTATTTTCATGGTCTCCTTAAATGCTGCGGAAAATTTGCTCTGGCTCTCATATCCCACAGCCCGGGCAATATCCGCGATGCTGTCATCGCTCTCACGGAGCAGTTTCGCCGCATGTGCGATCCGGAACTGTTTCATATACGAGGCAATGGGCATTCCATACACGGATTTGAAGATACTTTTCAGGGCTGCGGTGTTGATCAGGTACTGCCGGGACAGTTCTTCAATCGTGTAGCGGCGCTCCGGGTGCTCTGTTATGAGATCGTGGATCTGGCGTATGATTTCCACCTGTTCAGAATAATGAAGATCCAGTGTCCTCCCGCAGGGAGGCTCCGTAATGGTCAAAAAGATCAGAAGTTCCTGGCATTTCAGCTTCAGAAAGGGAATCTTAAGTTGTTCGGGAAGGTCATAGACTTCTGAGAAAATATGCTCAATATGGGGGCTTGCAGGCAGGGCGGCGGTCTCTTTTGAACCGCAGAATTTCCGGCAGAGCGCCTCCGCATCCGCCTCTGCTTCTGCGAGAAGTTCCGGGCGGTTTGTTTTCAGAACCTCCGTGTCGAGGGAGACGGACAGCCCTTCATAGTACCCGAGCGGAAGTGAGATTTCCGAGTCAAGGCATTTATCCGTAAAATGGAAGGCGAGATCTCCGCTTCCGAAATACAGACTCAGCCCGCCATGCATCTTCCACCCGATCCGTCCGCTTTTGCAGTGATCGACGGAAAGTACAGATGCTCCGTGTCTGTGGCAGAAGTGGAACCGGCTGCCGAGAAAGCGCTGATAGGACAGTTCAATCCCCGGATAGAGCTCGTAAGTCTCGGTCTTCAGCCGGACGTCTGAAGGGTAGTCTGCATCACAGAATTGCTTAAGTTCGCCGGATGTGCCCAGGGGATGCCGGATATACAGGTAGCTTCCGCGCGGGACGTCGGACAGTTTTTCATTGATCTGGGATAAAATATCCTTTTCCATAGAAATCTCCTTCTGAGTGTTGTTTTATCTGCCTGTTATTTTATCGGCAGAATTATTACTGTCCACCATCCTGGGTTCTGGGACAGGTGATCTTCCCCAGCTTTTCGATCATGTGATGAAGCATCTGTGCCAGCTCTGTATCCGCAGTCCGGTAATACATCTCTTTTCCTTCCCTTCTGCTTACAATCAGCCCGCTGCTCTTTAAGAGGCGCAGATGATGGGAGACGGCCGGACTGGTCATATTTACAATCGCCGCAATATTCAGCACACATTCCTCACAGTGGCAGAGAAGCCAGAAGATGCGGAGTCGGCTGGGATCGCCGAGCTGCTTGAGTGCCTCGGAGACGCCGGCGATTTCCTCCTCGCCGGGGAGGTGTGCCTTGATCTTCTCTTCATCCTGGCTGTGGTGGTGCGGCAGTAAAATCTGATTATCTTCTTTATTATTCATAGTGCATTGCTCCAATCGGAAATACTTTTCGCCCAAACGGGAAAACTCATGGTTTCTCTCTTGACTAATTATATAATTCGAAGTACATTATAGTCAACAATTAAATAATTGTTTAATCAATAGAAGGAAAAGAGATTCAGATATAAAGGAGAAGAAAGATGAAAAAAACCTACAAGATTGATGTTGACTGTGCAAACTGTGCAAACAAAATGGAACAGGCTGCGAAGGAGACAGCAGGAGTAAAGGATGCTGTTGTGAACTTCATGACACTGAAGATGAATGTGGAGTTTGAAGAAGGTCATGACGCGAAGACAGTCATGAAAGAAGTACTTAAGAACTGCAAGAAAGTAGAAGACGACTGCGAGATCTTTATTTAACCATAACAGTTCAGCCATGGGGCTGTACGGGAGAGAAAATCATGCTCGCATGATTTTTCGAGCGGACAGAACCATGAGCGGAGCAGCCCCGGGAGGGAAGGTATCCCGGGGTGCATATATGCCAAACGGATAAACGATTAAGCATATATTTAATTAAAAAAGAGTGAGAGAGGAAGACAGTATGACGAAAAAACAGAAAAAAATGCTCATCAGGATTCTGATTGCAGCGGCTCTCCTGATCGGGTTTAATTTCCTTCCGGTCACCGGTTACGTCAGATTTATCCTGTATCTGATACCGTATCTGATTATCGGATATGATATCCTGATCAAGGCATTTAAGGGAATTAAGAACCGGCAGCCATTTGATGAGAGCCTCCTGATGGCGATTGCCACGATTGGGGCCATGGCGATTGCCGTATATGATGACGGCGACTATACCGAAGCGATTGCCGTTATGCTGTTCTATCAGATCGGAGAGTGGTTCCAGAGCTATGCCGTTGGGAAAAGCCGCAGAAATATCAGCGAGCTGATGGACATCCGTCCGGATTATGCCAACATCGAGGCAGATGGAAAACTGGAGCAGGTAGATCCGGATGAGGTAGAAGTCGGATCTGTGATCGTGGTTCAGCCCGGAGAAAAAGTCCCGATTGACGGAATTATCATAGAGGGGAATACGGTTCTGAATACGAGCGCTCTGACCGGAGAGAGCCTTCCGCGGGAGGCGGAAGCAGGCGATGAGGTCATCAGCGGATGCATCAATATGACCGGACTCTTAAAGATAAAGACAACAAAGGAGTTCGGAGATTCTACGGTTTCGAAGATCCTGGATCTTGTGGAGAATGCAAGTTCCAGAAAATCAAAGTCAGAAGCATTTATCACGAAATTCGCCCGGATCTATACTCCGGCGGTTGTGTACAGCGCCATTGCCCTTGCCATTCTGCCGCCCCTGGTCAGGATGTTCGGACTGGGAACTGCGCCTGAGTGGGGATCCTGGGTCTACCGTGCGCTTACTTTTCTGGTGATCAGCTGTCCGTGCGCGCTGGTGATCAGTATTCCGTTAAGTTTCTTTGCGGGAATCGGCGGCGCCAGCAACGCCGGCGTGCTGGTGAAAGGCTCCAACTATCTGGAAACCCTTTCCCAGACAAAGTATGTTGTGTTTGACAAGACCGGAACTCTGACGCAGGGCGTGTTCGAAGTAAATGCAGTGCACCACAATTCCATGGATCAGGAGAAGCTCCTCGAGTATGCGGCGCTGGCGGAGAGCGCGTCTTCCCATCCGATCAGCAAGAGTCTGCAGCGGGCTTACGGGAAAGAGATTGACCGCAGCCGCGTGACAGAGATTCAGGAGCTCAGCGGAAACGGAGTGACCGCGAAAGTAGACGGCATTGAAGTTGCGGCAGGAAATTCAAAGCTGATGGACCGGCTTGGCGTGGCATGGATCGACTGCCATCATGCGGGAACGATCATCCATATGGCTGTGAACGGTGAATACGCAGGCCATATTGTGATCTCCGATGTTGAGAAACCGCATGCAAGAGAGGCTGTTCAGGCATTGAAGAAAGCTGGCGTGGAGAAGACGGTTATGCTCACAGGAGATTCCCGGAAAGTGGCGGAGCATGTGGCCGCAGATCTTGGTATCGATGAAGTGCACGCAGAACTTCTTCCGGCGGATAAAGTGGCGAAGGTGGAAGAGCTGCTGAAAAAGAAACCGGAGAAGGGCAGACTGGCATTTGTCGGCGATGGTATCAACGATGCGCCGGTGCTCTCCAGAGCGGATATCGGTATCGCCATGGGCGCTATGGGATCGGATGCCGCCATCGAGGCAGCGGACGTGGTTCTCATGGACGACGATCCCCTCAAGATCGCGAAGGCGATCAGGATATCCAGAAAATGTCTGCGCATTGTCTATGAAAATATCTGGTTCGCTATTGGAATCAAAATGATCTGTCTGCTGCTCGGTGCAGTCGGAATTGCGAACATGTGGCTTGCGATTTTTGCAGATGTAGGCGTGATGATTATCGCAGTGCTCAATGCGATACGGGCGCTGTTTGTGAAGGGATTATAGGTAACAGCTCAGCTCATGGAACTGCCCGATCGAAAAATCATGCGAGCATGATTTTCTCTCCTAAGCAGCTCCATGGCTGAACTGTTACAATAATTATAAAAAGGGACACCCTGAAAGTCAGTTTGGGACGTAGTGAAATTGAATTTGACTACGTCCCAAACTGATATTTTTTACTGTAATTTTTTATAGAGTTCGAGGATCCCTTCATAATTCCCGCCATATATAAAATAGTAATCAATACAGCTGCTTCCCTCGGTATAGAGATAAGTTCCATACACCGGTACATCGCAGCACATGACTGTCTCATCCGCCGCAATCCCCAGCCCGTAGCCGTATTCGGACAAAACAAGAGGCATCCGCATGATCTTTCCGCCGAAGCTGATGTACCGCGCCTTGCTGTTGATACGTTCGCGGTCTTCGGGCAGGATCCCCTTGACGGACAGCTTTTCTTCTTTCAGCCAGTCGAAATAATTCCATGTCCTTATCTTATCTCCGGCTTCGATCCGCCTTGGCAGCAGGCGGGACTCAGTGAGCAGTTTCCGCCCGTCCTGGGCGAGAAAACGGATCGCACCGCTTCGCTTATCGATCTGTACTTTTAGCTCTCCGGCGGCAAGCTCTGCAAGAGATTTTCCTGCACGGGCAGTCCATGCAGGGGCAGCATCCGGTACACAGTTCCAGTATCCTGAACCGGGCAGAGGAGCGTTCTCCCTGAAGAACTGTACCCGGATAATGGAATCGTGTACAGGAGTCAGGCGCAGGGTTCCGTCTGAACTGATCAGGTCAAGAAAACGTCTGCTGCGTCTGATGTTCCGGATCGACAGGGCGGAAGAGCGGCTGGCAGTTTCTCTCCCCAGTTTCAGCAGGCTTACATCCGGAATCGAACCGAACCGGAACGGGGAAGGATTGACGGGGCGGTCAGCGGACCGGGCGTTTTTTAAAATAGATTGCGGGAAAACAGCGCCGGTGCTTTCCGCTTTTCCGGGACTTTCTTCCTGCTGTTTTGCCGCTGCATTTGTATTCCCGGATTCCGGCAGCTGCTTCTGCGCTCTATCCGGAGCGGGTTTCGCGATGAGATCTGTCAGGTCTCCTGTGTGCAGCACGGTCAGTTCATGGAGGGCACGGGTGGCAGCTACATACAGCAGTTTCACGTATGCGTCCTCCGGCGGATAGCTTTCAGAAGACGGATGATAGAGGAGTACGGCATCGAACTCCAGTCCTTTTGTATATTCCACGGGAAGTACCATAATGCCAGCTGTAAATTCAGCGGTCTCGGGATCTGTATCGGCAAGCTCCAGTTCTGTGCCCAGCTTCTTCTTAACATCCGCTGCTTCTTCCTCGTCCCGGCAGATCACGGCGATGGTCTCCCTGCCTTCTGACAGCCAGCCGCGGATCGTCTTTATGGCTTCGGCTGTCATGGCGTCCGTATCTTTACACTGAATGACATTTACAGGATTCCCGTGGCGACGGATCGGATCCACCGGATAGACGGGAAAACTGCCATGCCTTAATATTTCAGTTGCAAAATCCGAGATCTCAACCGTGTTGCGATAACTTTTCTTCAGCACGCCGAACCCGTCGGGAATTCCGTTCAGCATCAGTGCTTTCAGATCCTCCCAGTCATTCAGCCCGTATCCGAAGTGAATGTTCTGTGACACGTCTCCCATGATTGTGTACGTACAGCCTCGGAGGCAGTAGCGGAGAGAGGCGTATGCCATCATGCCGAAATCCTGCGCCTCATCGATGATCACATGACTCGCTTCGCGTATGCCGTCTGTTTCTTTGATCCGTTTATACAGATACGCCAGCGCTGCCAGGTCATACAGGTCAAATGTGTTTCCGGGATCAGGAACCGGCTTTCCGTTTTCTGCCTGCTCTCTGAGAAAATCTTCGTACAGCTCAAAGATTGAGCCTTTCCATATCTTTCCGCCGAAATGCCATTTATATTTCCGGAAAAGTTCTTTCCGAACGTCCGGCGGGTACGCGATATCTTTGCCGGTTATTTCATTTTCCAGCTTTGACTTAAGGATCGAATTGAGCAGGTCGATTTTTCCCTGCATGGACATGAGCGGATTATTGTTCAGGCAGTTTGTGACCGTGCGTTTCTTCATGAGAAGAACGCCGTTTTCCAGAACAACATTCTCCGCAGGGATCGTCTCCTGTTCGAGCTTCCGGCAGTATTTCTCAAGGTCGTGAAACCAGTCATAGCTGCCTTTGATTCGGACTGCCTCTTCCTCCTTTCCGATCGGGCGAATGCTGTAAATCTGCGGATCCCAGTCTTCGTATAGCAGCCGTACGAAGAGCTGTTCCATTGTCATCTGAGATACCCCATACACATCCAGGTCCGGAAGCACACTGGTAATATAGTTAAGAAGGATCCGGTTGCTCCCGATAATATAGAAGTCTTCGGGACGGAAATCCTCTTCATAGTTATACAGAATATAAGAAATGCGGTGCATTGCCACGGTTGTCTTTCCTGAACCGGCAACTCCCTGTACGATCAGGTTCATCTTTGGCGATCTGCGGATCACCGCATTCTGCTCTTTCTGGATTGTGGCGATAATTTCTCCCAGCACTGCGCTCTTGTTTCTGGCAAGATATCTGGTCAGAAGCTCATCGTTCGCCACCACATCCGAATCATAGAAATCAATGAGCCGGTCATCCGCGATCTCATAGGTGCGTTTGCGCTTCAGGTCGATCTCACATTGTCCCTCGTTCTTCACAGTATAACTGCAGCGGCCCATTGTATTTTCATAGTAGACGGATGCCACAGGAGCCCGCCAGTCTATGACAGCAGGTTCGGAACTGTTTTCTGAAATCCCGACACGCCCCACATAGTAGGATTCCGCGCAGGGCTGTTTCGGATCCCGGAAATCAATCCGGCCGAAATAAGGTTTCTTCCGCGCTTTCCGGCACCGGATGAGATCTCTCTGGTTTTCCCGCATCTGGGACTGGGTATTGTGGAAAAGGGCGAGGGCCTCCTTATCCTTTGTTCCGTAGGTTTCCATCAGCTCGTGCAGCTCATCGGCCAGCCGAGTGCCGCTCTTTTCCGTTTTCTCAAGATTTGTCTGTGCGATTCTGATAATTCTGGAGAGCTGTTCCTCCTCAGCTTCCCTGCTCAGCCCCGGGATGGGACGGAACCCTTTTGCCTGATTTTGCTTCACTGAAGTCCACCTGCCTTTTCCTGCTGTTTGACGATTGTTAAGGGCTTAGATATGTCTACTGGCTAATATAACATTTTTTGATATATTTTCAAAGGTCTAATGGCAGCAGCCAAAAGGAAAACTCTTGACTATTTCCTCTGCCATCTATATAATTATTTGCGTATGAATTCCAAATGGAAAGGCTATGACAGAGACAGTAGGAGCTGACTGAACATCACAGCGAGCCGGGAGCGGTGCAAGCCCGGTATCAGTAGGCGGTTTCCGAACATCACTCCCGAGCTGCAGCCCCCAAAGTATACGGAAGACAGAGTACAGCATGGAAAGTAAGGGCTGACGCAGATCCCGCGTTAGAGGATACCATATGCGAACTGAGTGATTCTGAATACAGGAAAGAAAAGCGTGTATGCCGGAAACGCAGTTCAAGTATGATGTAACAGGTGGTTAAAACGAGAGAAATGGCTTTCGTCCTTTTACGGACGGAAGCCTTTTTTTAGTTTTGATTCAATCCCCGTTCTGGGCAGGTCTGACGCAGCTATGTGTCGATTAAGGACCGTAAAGGAACGCCGGCACTCAGGCTGCGTATCTTGCAGCCTTATGTACCGCTGCGTTCCGCCCCGAGCGAGAGCGTGTCCGCAATTGACACATAGCTGCGGCGGACCAGAAACAGAAAGGAAAATCAGTATGTATAAGAAAGTCCCCACCGACATGAATTTTGTCGGACGAGAAAAAGAAGTGGAGAAATTCTGGGATGACAATGATATCTTCCAGAAGAGTATCGAAGAGAGAGAGGGATGTCCGGAATACATTTTCTACGACGGACCTCCGACAGCAAACGGAAAGCCGCACATCGGTCATGTGCTGACCCGTGTCATCAAGGATATGATTCCGAGATACCGCACGATGAAGGGCTACATGGTTCCGAGAAAAGCGGGCTGGGATACCCACGGTCTCCCGGTAGAGCTCGAGGTGGAGAAATCCCTCGGCCTGGACGGAAAAGAGCAGATCGAAGAGTATGGTCTGGAGCCGTTCATTGACAAATGTAAAGAAAGCGTCTGGAAATACAAAGGCATGTGGGAGGATTTTTCTGCCACAGTTGGTTTCTGGGCTGATATGGAACATCCATATGTAACATACCACAACTCGTTTATCGAATCTGAGTGGTGGGCGCTGAAGCAGATCTGGGACAAAGGACTGCTCTACAAAGGATTTAAGATCGTGCCTTACTGCCCGCGATGCGGTACGCCGCTCTCCGCGCAGGAAGTAGCTCAGGGGTATAAAGATGTAAAAGAGCGCTCAGCAGTTGTGCGCTTCAAGGTAAAAGACGAGGATGCATATATCCTTGCATGGACGACCACACCGTGGACACTGCCGTCCAACCTTGCGCTCTGTGTAAATCCGAAGGAAGACTATGCGAAAGTAAAGGCAGCGGACGGATATACTTACTATATGGCGTGCGCGCTGCTTGATACGGTTCTCGGAAAACTGGCGGAAGACGGAAAACCGGCTTACGAAGTTCTCGAGACATACAAGGGAACTGATCTGGAAGGCAAAGAGTATGAGCCGCTTTATCAGTGCGCGGCAGATGCAGCTGCAAAACAGAACAAAAAGGCATTCTTCGTGACATGTGACGAATATGTTACACTGACAGACGGTACAGGTGTTGTTCATATCGCGCCGGCATTCGGTGAAGACGATGCGAACGTAGGAAGAAAATATGACCTCCCGTTCGTACAGCTTGTGGATGAAAAGGGTAACATGGCTGAGTCCACTCCGTTTGCAGGGCTGTTTGTAAAGAAAGCAGATCCGGAAGTGTTAAAGGATCTGGATTCCAGAGGGCTTCTCTTCGATGCGCCGAAGTTCGAGCACAGCTATCCGCACTGCTGGAGATGCGACACTCCGCTGATCTACTATGCGCGTGAGTCATGGTTCATCAAGATGACAGCGGTAAGAGATGACCTGATCGCGAACAACAACACGATCAACTGGATCCCGGAGAGCATCGGAAAAGGACGTTTCGGCGACTGGATCGAGAACGTTCAGGACTGGGGCATCAGCCGTAACCGTTACTGGGGAACTCCGCTCAATATCTGGGAGTGTGAGTGCGGACATATGCATTCTGTCGGAAGCATTGCAGAGCTTAAAGAAATGTCCGACAACTGCCCGGATGATATCGAGCTTCACCGTCCGTACATTGATGAAGTGACGATCAAATGCCCGAAATGCGGCAAAGAGATGCACCGTGTGCCGGAAGTAATCGACTGCTGGTTTGACAGCGGATCCATGCCGTTTGCACAGCATCATTATCCGTTTGAGAATAAAGAGCTCTTCGAGCAGCAGTTCCCGGCAGACTTTATCTCTGAGGCTGTTGACCAGACGAGAGGCTGGTTCTATTCACTGCTCGCAATCTCAACGCTGATCTTTAACAAAGCGCCGTATAAGAATGTTATCGTTCTCGGCCACGTTCAGGATGAGAACGGCCAGAAGATGAGCAAATCCAAGGGAAATGCGGTCGATCCGTTTGACGCGCTCGAGACATACGGAGCTGACGCGATCCGCTGGTACTTCTATGTAAACAGCGCGCCGTGGCTTCCGAACCGTTTCCATGGAAAAGCAGTGACAGAGGGACAGAGAAAATTCATGGGAACTCTGTGGAACACTTATGCGTTCTTTGTTCTCTATGCGAATATTGATGATTTTGACGCGACAAAATATACACTGGAGTATGACAAACTCTCTGTTATGGATAAATGGCTGCTTTCCAAGCTGAATACCATGGTAAAAGAAGTGGACAATGATCTGGCGAATTACCGGATTCCGGAGGCTGCCCGCGCGCTTCAGGAGTTCGTGGACGACATGAGCAACTGGTACGTAAGAAGAAGCCGCGAACGTTTCTGGGCAAAAGGAATGGAGCAGGATAAGATCAATGCATACATGACACTGTATACAGCTCTTGTCACAGTATCAAAGGCAGCAGCGCCGATGATTCCGTTTATGACAGAGGAGATCTATCAGAACCTTGTGCGCAGCATTGACAAAGACGCACCGGAGAGTATCCATCTGTGCATGTTCCCGGAAGTGAATGAGTCGCAGATCGATGCGGAGCTTGAGCAGAACATGGATAACGTACTCAAACTGGTTGTTATGGGCCGTGCCTGCAGAAACGCGTCCAATATCAAGAACCGTCAGCCGATCGGGCAGATGTTTGTAAAGGCAGGGTTTGAACTGCCGGAATTCTATCAGGAGATCGTTGCAGACGAGCTGAATGTGAAGAATGTTAAGTTTACGGAAGATGTAAGAGATTTTACTTCATATAGTTTTAAACCGCAGTTAAAGACAGTTGGTCCGAAATATGGTAAACTGTTAGGTGGAATCAAAGCAGCGCTTGACAGTGTAGACGGAAACGCTGCAATGGATGAGGTCAATGCGACCGGATCCCTGAAATTAGATGTGAACGGACAGGAGATCACCCTTTTCAGAGAAGATCTTCTGATCGAGACCGCTCAGATCGAGGGATTTGTATCGGAAAATGACAATGGCATCACAGTAGTACTTGATACGAATCTGACGCCGGAACTTCTTGAGGAAGGTTTTGTGCGTGAGATCATCAGCAAAGTTCAGACAATGAGAAAAGAGGCTGACTTTGAAGTTATGGACCGTATCCGCGTGACTTATGCGGGAAGTGAGAAGGCAGAGGGAATCTTTGCGAAATACGGCAGTCAGATCGCAGGTGAAGTGCTCGCCAATGAAGTCGCGAAAGCAGAGCCGACAGGCTATGTGAAGGAGTGGAAGATCAACGGTGAAGCGGTTACAATGGGCGTGGAAAAGGAAGGAAAATAAGAAAATGTTCAGCAAAAGATTTGAGAAAGAAACATTTAAAGAGACAGTAAAGGACAATATCAGAACCCTTTACAGAAAAACAATCGACGAAGCGAATCCGCAGCAGCTGTTTCAGGCTGTTTCCTATGCAGTGAAGGATGTCATCTTTGATGACTGGTTTGCAACTCAGAAAGCATATGACGATGCGGACGCCAAGACAGTGTACTATATGTCAATGGAGTTCCTGATGGGACGTGCGCTTGGAAACAACCTGATTAACATGACAGTTTACAAAGAGGTGAAGGAAGCCCTTGATGAGATGGGGATCGACCTGAACGTGATCGAGGACCAGGAGCCGGATGCGGCTCTTGGCAACGGCGGTCTGGGACGTCTGGCTGCATGTTTCCTCGACTCTCTGGCAACATTGAACTATCCGGCATACGGATGCGGAATCCGTTACCGTTATGGTATGTTCAAGCAGGAGATCCGCGATGGGTATCAGGTAGAGGTTCCGGATAACTGGCTGAAAGAAGGCAATCCGTTCGAGCTCAGAAGAGAAGAGTATGCGAAAGAAGTCCGTTTCGGCGGAAATATCCGTTTCGAGAAAGATCCGGTTACAGGAAAAGACAAGTTTATTCAGGAAAACTACGAATCCGTACTTGCGATTCCGTACGATATGCCAATTGTGGGATATGGAAACCATGTGGTCAACACACTGCGTGTGTGGGATGCAAAGGCAATCACAGACTTCAAACTGGATGAGTTTGACAGAGGAAATTACCACAAGGCAGTAGAACAGGAGAACCTTGCGAAGCTGATTGTCGATGTACTTTATCCGAATGACAACCACTATTCAGGAAAAGAACTTCGTCTGAAACAGCAGTATTTCTTCATTTCAGCCAGCCTGCAGGCCCTGATTGCGAAGTATAAGAAAAAACACAGTGATGTACGAAAACTCCACGAGAAAGTTGTCATTCAGATGAATGATACACATCCGACAGTTGCAGTTCCGGAGCTGATGCGTCTGCTTATCGATGAGGAAGGCTTAAGCTGGGAAGAGGCATGGGATGTAACGACAAAAACATGCGCCTATACAAACCATACCATTATGGCTGAGGCTCTTGAGAAATGGCCGATCGATCTGTTCTCACGGCTCCTGCCGCGTATCTACCAGATCGTTCAGGAGATTGACCGCCGTTTCGTGATCCAGGTGCGTGAGATGTATCCGGGCAACGAGGATAAGGTAAAGAAGATGGCGATCCTTATGGACGGACAGGTTCGTATGGCAAATATGGCGATCGTTGCAGGATTTTCCGTAAACGGTGTGGCGAAACTTCACACAGAAATCCTGAAACATCAGCAGCTGAAAGATTTCTATGAGATGATGCCGGAGAAATTCAACAACAAGACGAATGGTATCACTCAGAGACGGTTCCTCGCACACGGCAACCCGCTTCTTGCGGACTGGATCACAGACAAGATCGGTGACGGATGGATCACGGATCTTTCCCAGATCGCGAAGCTGAAACCGTACGCAGATGATGACACGGCAAGACGGGAGTTCATGGAGATCAAATTCAAGAATAAAGTACGTCTTGCGAAATATATTAAAGAGCATAACGGAATTGATGTTGATCCGCGCTCTATTTTCGATGTACAGGTAAAACGTCTGCATGAGTATAAGCGTCAGTTCCTGAACATCCTTCATATTATGTATCTGTACAATCAGATCAAGGAGCATCCGGAGATGTCATTCTATCCGAGAACATTTATCTTCGGAGCCAAGGCGGCAGCAGGTTATCTGCGCGCGAAAGAGACGATCAAACTGATCAACTCCGTGGCGGATGTGGTGAACAATGACCGCAGCATCAACGGAAAACTGAAAGTTGTATTTATTGAGGATTACCGTGTATCCAATGCAGAGATCATCTTCGCGGCAGCAGATGTCAGCGAGCAGATCTCAACAGCATCCAAGGAAGCGTCTGGAACAGGAAACATGAAATTCATGCTGAACGGAGCTCCGACTCTGGGAACCATGGACGGCGCAAATGTGGAGATCGTTCAGGAAGTCGGCGAGGAGAACGCGTTTATCTTCGGACTCAGCTCAGAGGAAGTAATCAATTACGAGAAAAACGGCGGCTACAATCCGCAGGATATCTACTTCAATGACTGGGAACTCAAGAGAGTTGTGGATCAGCTCATGGACGGCACCTATGCGCACGGAGACCACGAGATGTACAAGAACCTCTATAATTCCCTGCTCAATACACAGAGCACAGACCGGGCGGATATGTATTTCATCCTTAAGGACTTCCGTTCTTATGCAGATGCCCAGAAGAGAGTGGAGGAAGCATACAGAGATCAGAACAGATGGTCAAGAATGGCAATGCTTCAGACAGCTTGCAGCGGAAAATTCTCATCTGACAGAACAATTGAAGAGTATGTAGAAGATATCTGGAAACTGGAGAAAGTAGAGGTTCCGTCCGGACAGGACGATTAGGAGGCGTTTTCGCATGGATTTTGGTTACCAATACGGCTATGACTACAGGTACGATTATCCGATAACATATTATGACAGCAATGAGACAATCTTTGCCGCAATATTATCCATTTACCTGCTTGTACTTACCGTTGTGATTGTATTTACACTGGTAGGATATATTTTCCATTCGATCGGTCTTTACACGATAGGAAAACGGCTGGGGAAAAACCACGCCTGGCTTGCGTTTATCCCTTTTGCACGTGATTATTTCCACGGTGAGATGGCAGGGGAGATCAGGTTCAAGAGCAGAGAGATCAAAAACCCGGGGATCTGGAAGCTGGTGCTTCCGATCATCTCCGGGGTGGTGACTGCCGGTTTTGTCGCGATAACAATGTTTTTCGTCAGCATTATGGTTTTTGCGAACGGCGCGTACGGAATCGGAAGCGGGCTTATGATGCTGAGCGTTCTGGTTACCCTGCTGATGATATTCCTGGTTGTTTACAATGCAGTATACCTGGTGCTGAGAGTGATGATCGATATGCAGATCTTCGGAAGGATTACAACACATAACATGGCGATTGTACATTCTGTGCTTTCGGTAGTCCTTCCGCTTTACGAAGCATTCTGTCTGTTTGCTATGAGGAACAGAGAGTTTAATCCGGGAGCAGAGCCGAAGAGCACAGTTCCCCCGGTGATGCCTGAACCGCCTGTTGCGCCTGAACCGCCGGTGGCACCCGGGACGCCGGTACAGCCGCCGCTTGCGCAGCCGATTGCACCGCTGGACACACAGACACCTTCGACGGCACCGCAGAATATACAGGCCGGGATGCCAGTACAGCCGGAGGATCCGGTGCAGTCCGAGACTCCAGTGCAGCCGGAGAAGCCGGTGCAGTCCGAGACTCCAGTGCAGCCGGAAGATCCGGTGCAGTCCGAAACGCAGTTACAGCAGGAAGCGGCAGCACAGCCTGAATCTGTACAGCCAGGTGAGGCGGCCGGAACACCGGACGATGCATCTGGTATAGAAAAAACAGAATAAGAAAGACACAGTCCTTCATATACTTTCCGTATGGAGGGCTGTTTTTTTATGAAACGATATGTAATCGAGCAGAAATTAAAGACTGCAGCGGCATTTCTAATTATCCTGATCCTGCTTCCTTATGTTGTCTCTGTCTTTGTAAATGGAGTGGATGTGGCGGCGGAAGACGGGGGAGGACCTTTTTACGTCAGAATCAGGATCTCGGAAGACGGGGAAAAAGAGGATGTAAAAGAAGTGAACTGGACAGAATATCTGGCTGGAATTCTGGCAGGAGAGATGTCGGAGGATTCTGGTATAGAGGCTCTGAAAGCCCAGGCTGTTGTGATTCGCACTCAGATCTATCAGGAGCTGAGCGATACTGAGGACAAAGTGCTTACGGAAGATTATCTTACAAGAGATGAGATGGAAAAGCGCTGGGGAGCAGATAAGTTCAGATCCTGTTATGAAAAATACATCCGGGCAGTGGAGGAAACCGATGATACAGTGCTTATGTATGGAGATGCCTGCGCGTGGACGCCGTTTCACCAGTCGAGCTGCGGAATGACAAGAAGCGCCGCGGAGGTGCTGGGAAGTGAAGAGTATCCATATATTGCGGTGCGGGAGTGCGCACTGGATAAGGAAGCGGAGGAAGAGATCGGGGCGTTTCATTTTACATACAGAGAAGTCCAGGAAATGTGCCGGGACTTCCTGGTGGCGGAGGAGAACACGGAGACAGCCAGTCAGGGATATTCCTTCGCTGATTTTGAGATACTTTCCTATGATTCGGCGGGATATGTAAGTAAACTGCGGATCGGAAATACAGAGTGTACGGGAGATCAGTTCCGGGACGCACTGTCGCTGCCGTCGAGCTGTTTTTCCCTGAGCGAAGGGGAAAACGAATTGATCATTACCACTACAGGGCGGGGACACGGCCTTGGAATGAGCCTCTGGACTGCCCGGAAAATGGCGGAAGAGGGGAAATCATACGGAGAGATTCTGGCTTTTTTTTACGAGGGCACAGAGCTTCGCAATGATATGCCGGAGACAGAACTGTTCTGAGGAAAATCTTTCGTTATATTGCAGAATAAGACGTGCATTTTCTGGCAAAAATATAGCCAGAGGTGATGATAATGAATAAAAATGAAAAGCCCTCCTTTCTGAAAGGCAAGGGAGCTGCGGTCGGAATTGTGATCTGCTTTGTGGCAGTGATTGCTCTGGTAGGCGCATATACGTTCAGCAATTATCAGAGAGACATCGATGAACAGGTGGCAAGATCCGAAGAACAGGCAGAAGAACTTACAAATGATGAGACAGAAGAAACAACAACAGATGATATCCTTCCGTCCGATGACGGGGAAAGCGCTGATGATGCAGGAAGCGATATGGAAGACAGCGCATCGGGAGAATCAGGAAACCTGGCAGAGGTTCCAGAGGAAACCGAAGGAACCGGAACTGATGGAGAGGGCGGATATGCGGCAGATGATGCGGCGGCATCGGGAGGAGATACATCAGGCGTATGGTTCAGTGAAGACAGCACACTTGCATGGCCTGCCAGCGGTGCGGTAATAATGGGATACAGCATGGACCAGACTGTATTTTTCCAGACATTGGAGCAGTACCAGTACAATCCTGCCATGATTATCGAAGGTGAAGTCGGTGAAACGATTGGTGCATCCGCAGCTGGAATCGTAACCAATATCGAAGAAACCGCCGAGACAGGCACAACAGTGACCATGGATATGGGGAATGGATACAGCGCGATTTACGGTCAGCTGACAGAAGTTCCCCTCGCCATCGGAGATTACGTGGCAGCAGGAGAGACAGTAGGCATCCTGGGCGAACCAACCAAATACTACAGCGTAGAAGGTCCAAACCTCTACTTCGAAATCCAAAAAGACGGCACCCCCATAGACCCAATGAAATTCATGGAATAGCATCGAGCCGTGCGGAAATAAAAGAGGACGGAACGGGAAAGTTCACTTTCACGTTTCCGTCCTCTTTTATTTCCATAGGGCGACAGCCCCCAGTGAGATGGAGCGAAGCGGAATCGAACTGGAAGGCTCGATGTGGACGGCTAGAAGGAAGCCGTGCGGGGCGACAGCCCCCCAGTGAGATGAAGCGAAGCGGAATCGAACTGGAAGGCTCGATGCGGACGGCTAGAAGGAAGCCGTGCGGGATCAAACTGGAAGCCCCGCCGGAAATATGTTATGATAATCCCACCGAGGTGTTATCTATGAACTATACTTACATCGTCACGTGCAGTGACGGCTCACTCTATACCGGATGGACAAACGACCTGACCAGAAGGCTCAAAGCCCACAACGAAGGAAAAGGCGCCAAATATACAAAATCACGCAGACCGGTGGTTCTTGCATACTATGAGGAATTCAGTACCAAAGAGGAAGCCATGCGCCGGGAGTGGGAGATCAAGCATATGACAAGACAGGAAAAAATGAGGATGATTTCGGCTTTTGAGAGCTGATACCATCCTCATTTTTGCGCCTTCAGAAGTTTCATCTGCCGGCGGGGGATTTCTGTTTATTCTTTTTACATCAGCCCCAGACCTTTTACAACGATCATGATGAAGTCCTGTACGTTTGTGACAATCGTTGTAGCAGCAAGACTTCCGCGGTCCAGCAGTTTGTTGACAACAAATTCGTCAGCATCCACAGTGTATAAGAACACCGGACGGACAGTACCGTCATTCAGAACACGATACGAAGGTGTCATATTTCCGGTGGCAATTGTATGGAGCATTGTCGCCAGGCAGACTACAGTGGTAGCCTTTTTTACCATGTTCCGCATTGCGCTCTGCCCGTCATAGGCATTTCCGATCACTTCCGGAAGCGGACCATCATCACGGATCGATCCGGTCAGTACGAAGGGAACATCATTTTTTACGCAGCTGTACATGATTCCGTTGTCAATGTTATAGTCATCGATAAACTGACTGATAGAGCCGCTTTTTCTTACCCGGTTAATGACATCCAGGTGGTTATAATGTCCGTTTGGCTGAGATTTCTGCGTGTAGATATCCTGTCCGAGGGCGGTGTGGAACATCGCGCCTTCCAGGTCGTGTGTGGCAAGTGCGTTTCCTGCCATCAGCCCATGGACATATCCGTTCTCTACCATGGCCTGCATCGCCCGTCTGGCGTCTGCATCGAAAGAAAAAGCAGGTCCCATTACCCAGAGTATATTTCCATGCTCTTTTTCGTATTTCAGGAGTTCGAAGAGACGGTCATAATCCCGCGCGTAGGATGTTTCGCGGCTTCTACCCTGGCGGAATACGAACTGATCGCTGTCTTCATCATCCGGATTTTCAAATCCGGTGCTGTGAAGGTAGATTCCTTCTTCTCCGTGTTCCGTGCGGCCGAGTATAACTTTGTCCCCTATTTCGAGATTTCTGTTTTCTACAACTTTCAATTCCCCGTTATCACAGATGACAACGCTGGAATCCATGCGGCTTTCTTTGGCAAGTGTCCATTTTCCGTTAATTTTGAAATATTCCGGATACATGGAAGTACTGTGATAATTTTCCGGCGCCACACCTTTTATGGTTACTTTTTCCCAGGCAGCGTCCGGAGCGTTCATGAATTTTTCCTGGGTAAAATCTGGTTCTCTGTATTCTGGCATGTTAAACATTTCGTTTATCCTCACTTCGCTTTAATTTTTTCTGTAAACGCAGTCCCCGTCAATATAGGTTTCTGCAACGGTTATTTTGTCAATATCATCGGAAGAAACTTCCAGGATATCATCACTTAATACAGCAAAGTCCGCATGATATCCGTTTTTGAGCATACCGATTTCCGGGATGCCGGCAGCCATTGCCGCCCCTCTTGTGTAAAGACTTATTGCAGTGCGGATATCCACAGCACTGTCTTTTCCGCAGTCGGTCCCGTCTGCGGCGGTCCGTGTTACTGCCAGTTTCAGGCCGGGGAACGGATCAGACGGAACAGCCCAGAATGTGGCAGGGGCATCAGTTGAGAATCCGACCTGTACGCCGGCCTCCAGCATATGTTTTACAGGATAACACTGTTTCAGCCATTCCGAGCCCAGGTTCTTCTGATAGCTGGAACTCTCCGCATAGAGGAAGATCGGCTGTGTGACAAATGAAATTCCGTGTGCTGCGGCTTTCTGAATGCTGTCTTCTGCCGGATCCGTGACATGCTCGATACGCACATAAGGAATGCCCTCCGCAGTCCAGCTGGATTCGCCGGCAGCCCGGTCAACCATTCGGCCGATGGTGCGTCCGCCCATGGCATGCATGGAGAGCTGGCAGTGTGTCTGTTTGCAGAAATCAATGGCAGTCTCCATAAGGTGTTCGCTGCACACTGAGATGCCGAATTCGTCATCCGTGCCGTAGTACGGCCGGTTCATCCAGGCAGTGCGGCCTGAGATGCTTCCGTCGCCGATCAGCTTTAACCCGGCTGCAAAGATCTGCTGGCTGCGGTTCAGACGCTCTTCCGGAATATGGAAGTCTGGCTGGTCTGCAAAATAATCCCACATATAGTAGATCCCCACCTTCTGGCGGAATCCGCGGCTGGCTGCAGCCTGATAGACAGGATAGTTATCTGTGTTATCCAGATTGCCCATATCGCAGATCGCAGTAACTCCCTGCGATGTGAGGAGAGCTCCCAGCTCCAGAAGGTTTTCTGTCTTCTGTTCCTGAGATTCGACGGGGATCAGCGGGGTGACCAGATTGCGTGCATTTTCCTTCAGCACGCCGGTTGGTTCCCCGTTTTCATCCCGCTCGATCTCTCCGCCTGGCGGATCCGGGGTGTTGCGGTCGATCCCGGCAAGTTTCAGCGCCATGCTGTTGACACAGCGAATATGTGCGCATGTCCGCATGATGGATACCGGCGCATCGCTGCAGCTGCGGTCCAGATCATAGCGGGTGGGAGAGCGCTTCTCAAGCAGTCCCTGCTCATCGTACCCCCAACCCTCGATCCACTGTCCGGGTCCCTGGTCTTCTCTTCGTTTCCTGACTGCGTCTACGAGATCTTCTATGGAACGGACAGACGGAGGCATTGCCGTAATCTTTTTCTGAAAATCAGCCAGCATAACCGGATGCATGTGAGCATCTACAAATCCCGGGATGACACGGTGGTTCTGAAGATCAACCACTTTGACCGTCCCGGAAAGAGCGTCTGCATCGTCTGTCAGAGCAGCAGAATAGCGGGAAGGGATATCCTTTTCCCTGCCGATCCACTCGATACGTCCGGAGGTAACGGCCATGCAGTCGGCTTCCGGAGCCAGAGGATCAGATGTAAATATTTTACCATTTTTAAATATAATTGTTTTTGAAGTATTCATACTGTTTTACACTCCTTTGAGAACTATGATAGCAGAATGGAGTACTTTTGTCAGGAAAAAACGCAGAAATCAGGGGAAATTCTTGCAAAAACACAAAAAAAGTGGTAGCATAAAGCATATTTATGCAGACTGTTTTTATATTTATTTGGCATCAACTCTGGACTGACAGGCAGGGCGTCCGGAGTTTTTTGTTTTATAAATGCAGAGTGGAAGGATGGATTTTAAATATCTGTCCTATACAGAAATATGCGTAACCAATTTCTGAGCAGAGGAAGGGAGATGAAAGGACACATGAGAAATTATGCAGATGAGGTGAAGAGGAGAGCCCAGGATCTGATGGAGCAGATTACAAAGGACAGAAGAGCGCTCCACAGATTCCCCGAGATTGGTACAGATCTTCCGCAGACAAGCGCTTATATTAAGAAAAGACTGGATGAGATAGGGATAGAGTGGAAGGACTGCGGCGGCGTGCTTCCAGAACAGATGACAAAAGATTTTATAGAGGCGGGATTCCCGAGGATGGAGAAGGAGACAGGAGTGACGGCGGTGATCGGTCATGGCAGTCCATGCATTCTGCTGAGAGCTGATATGGATGCACTGCCCGTGCGGGAAGACAATGATCTTGAGTTCAAATCCTGCAACGAAAACGGTCATATGTGCGGACATGACAGTCACGCGGCCATGCTTCTCGGAGCAGCTCAGATATTAAAAGACATGGAAGACTGTCTTGCAGGCACTGTCAAGCTGATGTTCCAGCCGGGGGAAGAGACCGGGGCAGGAGCACGGCTGATGGTAGAGGATGGCGCTCTGGAGAACCCAAAGGCTGACGCTGCCTTCGGGCTTCATGTCCAGTCGGTTGACGAATTGGGGACCGTGGGATATACCGTCGGGGTGAACTCCGCGTCTCTTGATACATTTATTGTGAAAATCCACGGAAAGGGCGGGCACAGCTCCCAGCCGCAGCTGTGTGTGGATCCGCTGATGATTATGAACCAGGTTTATCAGGCGCTGAATCTTCTTGTAACCAGGGAGACAGATCCGGCTGCTATGGCGACGCTGACCTGCGGTGTCGCAAAGGGTGGAACAGCTGTCAATATTATTCCGGATGAGGCGGAACTTCACATTGGTCTCAGAACACTGAACGTGGCTGCGGCAGACCATCTGATCCGGCGGATTCCGGAAGTGATTGATCATTATATAAAAGCGTGGAATGGAGAGTATGACCTCACAGTTTTTCACACGCCCTGTACGCTGACGGACGAGGCGCTCTGCAGAGAGCTGGTTCCGCATATCTGTGACATCGCAGGTGAGGATCGCGTGAAAGAAATTCCGGCCATGACAGGAACGGAAGATTTCGGATATGTGACAAAAGAAGTGCCGGGGATGTTTGTGTTTGTCGGAGCAGGAAAACCGGGAAATCCACCGCTCCACAGCCCGAAAATGATTCTGGATGAGAAAGTGCTTCCGCTGGGCGCGGCCATTTACGCAAATGCTGCCGTCTCCTGGCTGGAAGAGCATGGGAAGGAGAATAAGAGAAGTGAATAAAGAAAAACAGAAAAACAAAGGGTTCCGTATGCCCCATGTTTTTATCATATTACTTGTAATCATGCTGTTTGTTGTTCTTCTGTCTTATCTGATTCCCAGCGGATCCTATGAGCGGATCACGGACAGCGCCGGGATTACGGTGATTGATCCGGACACATTCAGCTATGTGGAAAACGAGACTCCGATTACGTTTATGGATTATTTTGAGGCAATCTATACCGGATTTGTCAACGGCGCGACGATTATGGGCACGCTGTTTATCAGTTCAGGCGTAATCTATCTGCTGGAAGTCAGCGGCGCGTTTGGCGCCGGAATCGGCATGATTCTGAAGAAGACAAAAGGAAGAGAATTTTCAGTTGTCTGTATCTTCTATACAATCTTTGTTATCTTTGGCGTACTTGGCTACGGCGAGGCTGCGTATCCGTTCTATCCGCTGGCGGTCACGATCGGTTTCGCGCTCGGGTATGACCGTATGGTCGGGACTGCCCTGGCGATTGTGGGAAGTACGGTTGGTTTCACATCCGGACTGATGAATACATTCACGACCGGTGTGGCGCAGCAGATCGTGGGACTTCCCCTGTTTTCCGGAATCGGATTCCGTGCGGTCGGTCTGGTTGTGTTCTATATTATCGGACTGATCGGGCTCTATACCTACTGCCGCAAGATCAAGAGAGATCCGAGACTCAGCCTGATGAGCGAAGAGTATATGAATCAGAAACAGGAGAAACACACTGACGGGATGGAAGAGATGAACATCCGGCGTGCACTTGGACTTCTGGTATTCCTTGGAATCATCATTGTCCAGGGATTCGGCTGCATCAAACTCGGATGGTCATTCCCGCAGATAGCGGCTATCTACGTGATTATGGGAATCCTCCTTGCGATCATCTTCCGGTTCGGACCGAGCGAGGCGTGCCAGCTTTTCTGTCAGGGGGCGGTCCGCGTATTCGCAGCCGCTTTTGCAGTCGGACTTGCACAGTCAGTGGTCGTACTCATGAATCAGGCATGCATCATGGATACAATTGTTCACGCCATGTCAACGCTGCTGGAGAACAAGAGCGCAGTTCTCGCACTGCTGATCATATTTGTCTTTGTGACATTGTTTAACTTCCTCGTTGTATCGGGAAGCGGAAAAGCGGTTATCGTCATGCCGATCCTCCAGCCTCTGGGAGAGATCCTTCATATTAATCAGCAGGTTCTCGTGCTTACATATCAGTACGGCGACGGCATAACAAACAGTTTCTGGCCGGGAAGCTCTCTGGTTCAGCTGTCCATGTGCGGCGTGGATTACGGCTCATGGATCAGATTCTGCTGGAAGATATATCTCTCGTTTATCGCGAGCGCGTTTGTGCTGGTGGTGATAGCTTACGGAATCGGGTATGGACCTTTCTAAAGAGGAGAAATTTGAGTTTGTGGAATAGAAAACTTAGACAGAATAAGTCCGAAATCCGCAGGAGATAATTTTTGAAAACGTATTCTGCGGGAAGGGGATACCGGATTCGGTTCCGCTCCGGCATCCCCTTCCCTTTGAATACGGATCTTCAGTCTCTATTCCGCAGTTCTCGGACTGTCCTTCAAATTCAAAGCGTCAGACAAATTCAGATTCGATTTAGTAATTCTCAGCCTTTCTCTCAAAGTAAGCCTTCGGATGAGCGCATACCGGGCAAACTTCCGGAGCTTCATCTCCCTCGTAGATGTATCCGCAGTTTCCGCATTTCCATCCGAGAGGTGCCTCATCTTTGAATGTTTTGCCTTCGCGGTAGTGATCCAGAAGTCTCTGATAACGTTTTTCGTGAGCAGCCTCGACTTTGGCAACGCCGCGGAATTTTGCAGCCAGCTCCGGGAATCCCTCTGCATCGGCTTCCTCAGCCATTCTTTTGTACATATCTGTCCATTCATAGTTCTCGCCTGCTGCAGCGTCTGCAAGGTTCTCCTCTACGTTTCCGATGCCGTGGAATTCTTTAAACCACATCTTTGCGTGTTCTTTCTCCTGGTTGGCAGTTTCCTCAAAGATATTAGCCATCTGTACAAATCCGGCTTTTCTCGCTGCGGAAGCGTAATAAGTATATTTATTGCGCGCCTGAGACTCTCCTGAAAAAGCATCCATTAAATTCTGTTCTGTTTTTGTTCCTGCATATTTAGACATAACTTGTTCCTCCTGTAGTGTATGATTTTCCCGCACGCAGAATGCGGATATAAAAAGGCTGCCCCGGTGATTTATGAAATTATGAGGAACAGCCTTTTGGTTTCACATTTTATGTTGTAGATTCATCTGCAAATATAAACAGTCGGTTCCCGCTGTGGAGAACCGAACTGCTATGTGGTCATGGCCGGAATTAACCGAAGTATCTCTTCAGAAGACCAGCGAATGCTTTTCCGTGACGAGCCTCGTCTCTTGCCATTTCATGTACTGTGTCATGAATAGCGTCAAGGTTAGCAGCTTTCGCACGTTTTGCAAGATCGAATTTACCAGCTGTAGCGCCGTTCTCAGCCTCTACACGCATCTCAAGGTTTTTCTTTGTGCTGTCTGTTACAACTTCACCAAGAAGCTCTGCGAATTTAGCAGCGTGCTCAGCTTCCTCGTAAGCAGCTTTCTCCCAGTAAAGACCGATTTCCGGATATCCTTCTCTGTGAGCAACTCTTGCCATAGCAAGGTACATACCAACCTCAGAGCACTCTCCCTCGAAGTTAGCTCTTAAATCTGCAAGGATATCTTCGCTTACGCCCTGAGCAACACCAACAACGTGCTCAGCAGCCCATGTCATATCACCTGACTGCTCTTTGAATTTCTCAGCCGGAGCGTGGCAAACCGGACATTCAGCCGGAGCAGCATCTCCTTCATAAACGTAGCCACATACTGTACATACAAATTTTTTCATAGTTCTGTTCTCCTTTTCTTTATATATAGTTATGACTTTTTAATGCAGTCACTGCATTCACCATAAAAAAGTGTAGAACTGGATTCGATGATTCCGTCGAAGTTCTCAGCAGCAAGCCGGTTTACTTCTTCGATGCTTTTCATGTCAAGATCCAGATCCAGTAATCGTCCGCATTTTCTGCACAGGAAATGATTATGCGGTTCAAGCCTTCCATCAAATCTGTCTCCACCGTCCGGGGTGGAGATCTTTACAGCTTCGCCGATGTCTGTCAAAAGGTTGAGATTCCGGTATACAGTTCCGAGACTGATGTTTGGAAAATCCTTCTTGACATGCATGTAAACCATGTCAGCTGTCGGATGTTCTTGGGTTGTCATCAGGTAATGTTTGATGGATTCTCGTTGTCTACTGTACTTCAAAGTCGCCAATGGGAATCCCCCTTTCATATCTAAATGAGAACCGTTGTCAATACAATAATGATAACGATTACTGTAATTAAAATATAATACAATAAATCAGATTTGTCAACTGATATTTTAAAGAAATAATATTTGAAGAAAATAAATTATAAGTAAAAGTTCTGCAATGAAGATGATGCTTTATTATTAAGGAAGGAATATTTTCGCGGAAATATTACAAAATAATTAAGGAAAATAGGAAAATAAGATTATAAAATAGTTATAAATAATATGAAATGTCGATGAATGTCAACGGAAACCCGGCGAAATCAGTTGACACTGCACATTTGCATTGCTATAATATTAGCGTAACAAATTTAACAAATGTGTAACATTTAGAACTTCCTACAAAAGATAAAGCGATAATATCAAGGAGGTTTTATATGGAGAAAACACACATAAGCCAAAAAGTGGTCTTTTCTGCTCTGGCAGGAATGATCATAATCCCGGGGAGTGCGCTTCGCGTTTCGGCGGCAGAGGAGGCAAAGGAGCAGCCGTTCGTGCAGACAGCAGGGATTGAATCGGTACTGGATCAATGTTACGAGACAGAAGTGAAAGATAATATTAATCTCTATCTGGTACCAACAGAAGAGGGAGAGTATTTGAATATGGCATTTTCTGATACGGGTGATTATACCTATATCAGAAGTGCGCCGGATGAGAACAGCGACTGGGTCGGTAAGCTTTATCAGGATTCCGCAGCCCAGGTGCTGGAATATCTGGATGGCTGGACGAAGATAAAATCCGGCTCGGTGGAAGGATATGTTCCGGCTGAAGCGCTGCTGACCGGCGAGGACGCGCAGCAGCATTCGGCAGAATACGAAAAGAATACTGTGACTGTTGAAGCGGACGTCCTTAACGTCAGAAGCGGTCAGGGAACAGACAATGAGATCCTGACCCAGATCGAGCAGGGCGGCAGCTACGAGATGACAGGTGAAGCTGTGGACGGCTGGTACCCGGTCAGAGTGGGAGAGATCGAAGGCTGGGTGTCCGGAGAATACGTTACACCGGAAACTTCTTATTCCTATGGGGAGACAAAGGCAGAAGAAGAGGAACGGATTGCGGCGGAAACAGCAGAGGCAGCGGAACAGCAGTCAGCAGTGCAGGGAACAGCGGACCAGCCGGCAGCGGGAGACGCGGTTTCCCAGGGCGGAGCGGTCAGCACATCGGGCAGCAGTACTGCGGTAACCGGACAGGCAGTGATCGATTATGCCTGTCAGTTCATAGGAAATCCATACGTCTGGGGCGGTACGAGCCTGACAGAAGGAGCTGACTGTTCCGGCTTCGTTCAATCGGTATATGCACATTTCGGGATCAGCCTTCCGAGAACAACATATGATATGGTGAATTCCGGGTATGCTGTAAGCTACGAAGAAGCCCAGCCGGGAGATTTGATTCTCTATGACGGACATGTGGGTCTGTACATGGGAGACGGAACAATCGTCAACGCAATGAACGAGGCGGACGGAATCGGAATCTGCAGTGCAACCTATACCAATATCATAGCTGTAAGGCGGGTGCTCTGATCCTGACGAGCAGAAAATGAACAGAGTGGGAACACTGTATTTGGACCAGATACAGAGGTTCCCTTTTTTTCGACAGGAAAGAATATTGAAATGAGCAAAATGCACAAAAATGTTCATATTTGTAAAAAACCGTCGAAAATGAAAATCAGAAAGTTTTCAACTTATCCACATTGAAATCAATGAAAAACGTGGAAAAAGTAAGAGTTTCCACAGAGTTATCCACATTATCCACACAAAAACATATGTTTTTGGTGAATTACTCGAGACAGAAAAAAGAACGAACGTTTTGGTGAGTTGTTATGAAAATGTAAAATTGTCGAAAAAAATCGGCTTGATTATTGACTTTTGAGTATTCAAAAAAGCAGAAAATTATGAGTGCAGAATTCTGAAAATTCAGATAAGACGGGGGAGAAAGCATCTGTATAAAATAGAAAACACGGTTGATAATTTAATTTACAGGGATTATAATAGAATCCACTGAAACATTTATATTTTTATAAGTCAGGAGGAAATAGAAATGGCACAGATTTCTAAAGATACAAAAATCGGAGAACTTCTCAACATCTTTCCGGGATGCGCACCGATCCTGATGGAGATTGGAATGCACTGCCTGGGATGCCCGGCTTCCCAGATGGAGACACTTGAGGAGGCGGCTATGGTTCACGGAATCGACAGCGCGCTTCTGGTTGAGAAGATCAACGCAGCTATGGCAGCAGCAGAGTAAAGGTTCTGCGAATAAAAATATCAGGAATAATAAAAAAGTCCCGATTCAACCGGGACTTTTTATTATTCCTGATTCATAGAGAATCAAAGTGCGGATAATTTTTGTACCGCATTCGCTGATACGATAATTTCACAATGCTCTTCCAGAAAAGCGAGAACAGTGGAGTCTGATTTTTCCGGAGAACCATACTCAGAAAGCATGTTGCAGATTTTGTTAAATTCAGCGGAAGTGTGTGCAGATGGCGCAAGTGCCAGTATAAACATAGAGTTTCCGCTGTCCTTATATAATGTGTTGGCACCGCTGTATATCGGAGCAATCAGCCGGGAAGCACGGATTACTCCGTCCAGGGTCTCAAAGGCAAAGAGTCGGATGGAGAAATTGGAGGAAGGGCGTTCCTCTTCCGGTGCTTTTGTGCTGGCGGCAGCCTCCTTTACTTTATTCAGAAGGTTCAGGAATTCGTCCGCGCCCTGCAGTTTTTCGAGTGTTTCAGCGTTAAGCGGATCCGCATCCCCTGCAGGGGTGAATTTGGAAAAGCGCGTATCCAGCTCTTCCGGATCTTCAACTTTGGTAATGATAAGAACAATCGAATCAGCTGAAGAGGGAATTGCCTCTATCATCAGAGGAATGTTCTCTGCCTCAAACCCAAAGTCAAAAGAAGCCTGCTGCATCATATCACGAAATAAAGATTTTGCTTTCTCAGTTCCATAGGCGAGCTCGCTCAGTTTCAGATGGCGGGCAGCCAAATCAGCATGTGTCAGCGTACAACGAATCTGATTTTCATTGAGTTTCTCAATCTTCATATAATCACATCCTTATACTATATAAGATAATATGCACTTCAAATGGATTTAGATACATATTCTCAAGATTAGTATAAACAAAAAATAATAGGATGTAAAGATAAACAAAAACAGTTTTCTTATAAGGTATTCACAGTGAATTGTCCGATGTGTGGAAAAATGCCGGGAAAAGGAGGATAATGCTGCGGTATAAAGGGAAAGTTTTCCCACACCCGGTCTGCGCTGTATGGGAAAAGTGCTGTCTGCCGTTATTTAATCAGGGAAATATATGGCGGAAAATACCGTTTCTACTGCATGGGCAGAGTTATCAACAAATCCCGCCCGGTTATGAACAAAAAACACATTGAAAACTGCCCGGACGGGGCAATATAATTGCACTTACAAAAGACGGTGTCCCCTGATAAGTAAATTCGATAAGAAAGGAGGAACGAGATTTCATTTCTGTTATTTGCGGATCTTAAGCCAGAGATCCTGGCAGAATCACTAAGGAACAGATCGATAAAATCGCTGCGGATTCTGCTGTCTTTTGTCCCGTCACAGGTCCGATAAGTATGTCACGAATGCTTCCATATGGGAAATGAGGACGGTGTCTGTTATTTATCATAATCCGCAGGGTGGTGAGTATACATCAGAAAGGAGTATACATCAGATGAAAATGGATGAAACGGCATATAAGGATTTGTTTGCGGAACTGGAGAGATATGAAAGGAAAGGAATCGATATATCGCTGGATGGCTGTCATGCCAGTCCGCTCCAGATAGTGACGGCTTATATGACCAGGGAGGAGGGCACTTATATGCGTGATTATGTCATGGGATGTGAAGGAAACATAGAAGCGCTCAGATTTACCGATATCAATAATTACGACCGGGCAGAGATTACCCCTTAGACTGCCGGACAAACGAAGACATGTCTGTGATTCCCGAGGCTGTTTAAAATCTCCTTAATCAGGCAAATTATTAATGACGGAAAATAAAAATATGTTATAATAATTCCTGATAGGAGGTGTGGCATGGACGAAAGAGAAAGAAAGGGCGCGCGGCCGAGGCGCACCGGAATGAAAGATGCGCGCAGAAGGCGCCCTGACAGAAACGCCCAGCGGCCGACGGGTTCAGGTGCCCGCAGGCCAAAGCCTGTAAAAAGGAGCAGCAGAGCGAGGAGAAGACGGCGCAATGCGGTGATACGATGGCTGATTTTTATAGTTTTGATCATTGCTGCGATTGGTGGTTTCTTTATCTGGCAGCGATACGGTTCATCAAATGAGAAAGCCGATCTGGAACAATATTATGAGCTGGAAGAAGAGAACGATGTTGCGGTGATTGTGAACAATAATGTAGTCAGAAAATCAGATAATGCCGCGGAACAGCAGGGAGATACAGCGGTTTCGCCGGGAAAGATGTATGATGGCGAGTACTATATTGAATATTCTGTTGTGCGCGATCAGATCAATAAACGCTTTTATTGGGATTCGAACGAAAATCTGCTGTTATATACTCTGCCGGAAGGAAACGTTACGGTGGAAGTGGGAAGCAGTGAATATACAGACATAACGGAAAACAAGAGCGAAGATTATGTGATTCTGAAAACAGAGGGCAGCACTGCGTATATTGCCCTTCCGTTCATCCAGCAGTATACGAACATGGATTATACGGTCTATGATGATAATCCCGCCAGAGTAGTTGTTACATCAGAATGGGGAGAGATACAGACCGCAGAGCTGAGGCGGGATACGGAAGTCCGCTATCAGGGAGGCGTGAAGAGCCCGATCCTGACGGAGGTGTCCAAAGGTGATAAGGTTACGGTTCTGGAAGATGAAGACGACTGGATGAAGGTTGGAACAGAAGACGGATTTGTGGGATATGTGAGGACAAGCTCACTTCGAGATATCACAGCAGAGACGATATCGAGAGAGTTTGATGAACCGGTGTACACCAATATTACCAAAGACTATACGATTAATATGGCATGGCACAATGTGTCCAATTCTGATGCCAACAGCTATATACTGGAAACAATTGCGGAGACAAAAGGTCTTACAACTCTGGCGCCGACATGGTTCGGTCTGGCGGATACGGAAGGAAATATTTCTTCCCTTGCTGATGCGGATTATGTGAATTATGCACATCAATCCAATCTTGAGGTGTGGGCTGTGCTGAGAGATTTCCATGGAGGAATTAATTCTTATGAGGAGACTTATGAAGTGCTCAGCCATACATCGAAGAGGACGCAGGTGATCAATCAGGTGATTGCGGCAGCGCTGGAGACAGGTGTCGATGGAATCAATCTGGACTTTGAACTGATATCCACAGAGTGCGGCGAGCATTATATCCAGTTTGTGCGTGAACTGTCTGTGAGGTGCAGGCAAAACGGACTTGTATTTTCGGTGGATAATTATGTGCCGCAGCCGTATAATGAACATTATGATATAGAAGAACAGGGCGCGGTTGCAGATTATGTTGTGATTATGGGTTATGACGAGCATACGGAAGGTTCCTATGAGGCGGGTTCTGTTGCATCCATCAGTTATCTGGAAAACGGTATTACGGATGCGTTGAATGATGTTCCTGCGGAGAAACTGATCGCGGGAATTCCGTTCTTTACCAGATTGTGGTTTGAAACTCCGAAAACAGAGGAAGAACTGGCACAGGAGCAGGGAACGGAGGCGGCTTCATATCCTAATAGTGTGAGCAGTTCTGCTTACGGGATGAATGATGCTGCTGATATCGTGTCGCAGGCCGGTGTTCAGGCTGAGTGGGATGACACGACAAAGCAGAATTATGCCCAGTGGGACGCGGACGGAGGAACTTACAAAATATGGCTGGAAGACAGCCAGTCGCTGGAAGAAAAACTGAAGGTTATCAAATCGAATAATCTGGCTGGAGTAGCCGAGTGGAGTCTTGGAATGGAAGACTCCAGTGTATGGGACCTGATTCTTCAATACGTGAACTGAAAGAGACATCCCCTTTTTGCATATATATTAATATATGAAAAAAGGGGGTGTTTTTTATATGAAGAAAACGGGCTGTATTTTAATGGCGGCAGTGCTGATGGCGTTGATTCTGGCGTGCCGGGGTGCGGGCAAGATTTTGAAAAGCAGTTTCACGGAGACAACGACTGGAGTTCCGGACAGCGGTACAAAGAAGCGGCTGGTTGTTCTGGACGCAGGACATGGAGGAATGGATTGCGGAAAAGTTGGTGCTAATGGAATTGAAGAAAAAGAAGTGAATTTAAAAATAACAAAATTAACAGAAAAGTTTCTGACACAAGACGGGATAGATGTGGTTTTAACCAGAACGGATGATGAGCGGCTGGCGGATTCGCAGGTGGAGGATCTGGAAAAGCGGGTCGAGATTATGAATGAGAGTGAAGCGGCGCTTGTGGTCAGCATTCATCAGAACAGTTACAGCGATCCCTCTGTCAGTGGTGCGCAGGTGTTCTATTGTACGGGATCAGAAGAAGGGGAGGCGGCAGCAGGGCTGCTTCAGGAAAAGCTGAATGAGATGAATCCGGAACATCAGAAAGAAATCAAGGCCAATGACACATACTACATACTAAAAAATACGCGCGTGCCGGTTGTTATTGTGGAGTGCGGATTTCTCAGCAATTATGAGGAGGCGGAAAAGCTCGCCGGAGAGGAGTACCAGACAATAGTTGCGGAAGTGGTTGCGGATGGGGTGGTGTCATATATTGAATCGGGAGAAGAGCTGTTTTCCAGGTGAGAGGATGAAGCCTGGGAACCTCAGGATGCTCTGCGCCTGACGATGAACCGGGATAAAATGGTTTTTTTTTAAAACAAATGATGCTATAATGGATTTTATGGAAACAAAAATAAGAAAAATAGATAAAAATCAAATAGAGCAAAAGATTATTGAAGAGGCGGGCGAAGTGCTCAGGGAAGGCGGTCTGGTTGCCTTCCCGACGGAGACGGTCTATGGATTAGGGGCTGATGCGCTTCAGGAGGAGGCAGCCCGAAAGACTTATGAAGCAAAAGGCCGCCCTTCGGATAATCCTCTGATTGTTCATATTGCAGATTATGAGGATTTGAAAAAGATCGCAGTCAATATCCCGGCAGAGACCGACATACTGGCTGCGCATTTTTGGCCTGGACCGCTGACCATGATATTTGAGAAGAGTGATGTGGTTCCTTATGGCACCACCGGGGGGCTGGATACAGTAGCAGTACGCATGCCGGTGGATCCTGTTGCGCAGGCATTGATCCGTGCGGCGGGTGGTTTTGTGTCTGCGCCCAGCGCCAATACTTCGGGGCGTCCGAGTCCGACAACTGCACAGCATGTTGAAGAGGACCTTGCCGGGAAAATTGATATGATTATTGATGGGGGGACTGTGGATATCGGGCTGGAATCAACGATTCTTGACATGACGGTGACTCCGCCGATGATTCTCCGCCCGGGTGCTGTGACAGCTGAGATGTTTGAGGAAGTAATCGGACCTGTCAGCATAGATGAAACGCTGCTCGGTGATGAAAGCGAAAAAGCACCGAAAGCACCGGGGATGAAATACAGACATTATGCGCCGAAAGCAAAACTTATGATTGTGGAAGGTGATCTCAGGGAAGAGATTCTCGCGATCCGACAGCTTACTTATGCGGCGCATCGGGAGAATCGGAAAGTAGGCGTGATAGCGACAAATGAGACTCTTCCGTTTTATAATTATGGAATTGTCAAAAATATCGGGACCCGGGAGAATGAGAAGACGATCGCACATGGGCTGTATCGGGTTTTGCGGGAGTTTGACGAGGAAGATGTGGAGGAGATTTACAGCGAGTCCTTTGCGGCGCAGGGGATCGGCAAAGCGATCATGAACCGGTTGGAAAAGGCGGCAGGACATCTGAGGATTCCGGCTTCTGTTATAATTGCGAAGCAGAAATACCGTACGGTGACGTTTGTGAGTCGGACGGATTCGGCAAGAGGACCAATGGCGGCGGAAATGCTGCGGCAATATGATCTGAAACAGGAGTACGTGATTAATTCCCGCGGAATTATAGTGCTGTTCCCTGAACCGGCGAATCAGAAGGCGGAGGCGATTATGAAAAGCGCGCAGATGACGCTGGAAAATCACATATCGCGCCAGTTTGATGAGGATAATATTCAGGATGATACTCTTGTGCTGGCAATTGAGGAATCGCAGAAAGAGAAGCTTTTGTCAGAGTATGGAGAAAACGGCAATATATATACTTTGAATGAATTCATAGAAGATGATACGGAAATTCCGGATCCGTATGGCAAGCCTCTGGCTGCGTACGGAGAATGCTATGAAATACTGAGCGGGCTTGTGGCAAAGCTCGCAGATAAACTTGATTCACTTGCGGAGGAAGAAAAATGACAGGTAAAATTATGGTAATGGATCACCCGCTGATCACACACAAGATTAATTATATTCGACAGGAGGGGGTTGGAACAAAAGAGTTCCGCGAGATGATCGGAGAGGTTGCTCAGCTTATGTGCTATGAGGCAACGAGAGATCTGAAAATGCAGGAAGTTACAATTAAGACGCCGATTGCTGAAATGAAAGGCAAGATGCTTTCCGGAAAAAAACTTGCGATTGTACCCATTCTCAGAGCGGGACTTGGTATGGTGGATGGAATGCTTTCCCTGATTCCGGCCGCCAAGGTGGGCCATATCGGTCTTTATCGTGACCCGGAGACTCTGGAACCTGTTGAATATTACTGCAAGCTGCCTGCTGACTGCGAGGAGAGAGAAGTGTTCGTGGTTGATCCCATGCTCGCAACAGGCGGATCCAGTGTGGCGGCCATCAGGATGCTGAAAGAAAAAGGAGTGAAGAATATCCGCTTCCTGTGTATTCTCGCTGCGCCTGAAGGAGTGGAAAGAATGCAGAAAGAGCACCCGGATGTGGACCTCTACATCGGTGCGCTGGATGAAAAGCTGAATGATCACGGGTACATTGTGCCCGGACTGGGTGATGCGGGTGACCGTATCTTCGGTACAAAATAATAAAGGAGATGGGGACTATGTCGGAAAAGAGGACGGATTATTTATCGTGGGATGAGTATTTCATGGGAGTGGCGATGCTTTCCGGGATGCGCTCGAAAGATCCGAATACGCAGGTTGGATGCTGCATTGTAAGTCAGGATAACAAAATATTATCAATGGGCTATAATGGCTTCCCGATCGGCTGTTCTGATGACGAGTTCCCATGGGCGCGTGACGGTGAAGACCCGCTGGAGACAAAGTATGTATATTCAACGCACAGTGAACTGAACGCAATTCTGAATTACAGCGGTGGGAGTCTGGCTGGTGCTAAACTCTATGTCACGCTGTTCCCCTGCAATGAGTGTGCGAAGGCGATCATACAGTCGGGGATAAAAGAAGTGATATATGACTGTGACAAGTATGCGGATACTCCTGGCGTGAAGGCGTCAAAACGTATGATGGACGCTTCGGGAGTGAAATATCATCAGTATCAAAGGACACAGAGAAAGATAGAGATTGAATTATGATACGTACGGTTCAGACAAATGATATTGTAGAAAACATCAAGGAAATGTGCATTGAGGCGAATTATTTCCTGTCAGATGACATGTGTGAGACGATGCGGCTGGCCAAAGAACAGGAGAAGTCTCCCCTCGGGAAGCAGATTCTCGGTCAGCTTCAGGAAAATCTGTCCATTGCAGCGGAAGATATGATACCGATCTGCCAGGATACAGGCATGGCCGTTGTGTTCCTTGAGATCGGGCAGGATGTGCATCTTGAAGGAGGTGCGCTGGAAGATGCTGTCAACGAAGGAGTGCGGAGAGGCTACGCAGAAGGATTTCTGAGAAAATCAGTGGTAAATGATCCGCTGATTCGCGAAAATACAAAAGATAATACGCCGGCTGTTATCCATACGCGTATTGTGCCGGGAGATAAGGTTAAGATCACGATCGCCCCGAAGGGGTTCGGGAGCGAAAATATGAGCAGAGTGTTCATGCTGAAACCGGCCGAGGGAATAGAAGGCGTGAAGAATGCAGTTCTTACGGCGGTGAAAGATGCGGGGCCGAATGCCTGTCCTCCGATGGTGGTCGGAGTCGGTATAGGCGGCACCTTTGAAAAGTGCGCAGTTATGGCAAAAGAAGCGCTGACCAGAGAGACGGGGAAACATTCCGAGATCCCCTATGTGCGGGAGATGGAGGAAGAACTCCTGGCGAGAATCAACGGGCTGGGAATCGGACCGGGAGGCCTCGGCGGGACGACAACGGCGCTGGCGGTTCATATTAATACTTACCCTACTCATATAGCGGGGCTGCCTGTGGCTGTGAATATCTGCTGTCATGTGAACCGGCACGTGGTTCGCGTGATATGATTAAGTGCCGGCTTTTTTTGATGTCTCCTTGAGATGAGTTTGGCGAGAAAGGACAGTGCTATGGATAAATATATAAAAGCGCCGATAGATAAAAAAGACACGGCGGGCCTCAGGGCAGGAGATTATGTTTATATAACGGGAACCGTTTATACCGCGCGCGACGCGGCTCACAAAAGAATGTATGATATACTTGCAGAAGGCGGGGATCTGCCGATAGATCTTGCCGGACAGGTGATCTATTATATGGGACCGTCTCCGGCGAGAGAAGGCAGAGTTATCGGGTCGGCTGGACCGACTACGGCGAGCAGAATGGATAAGTATACGCCGCAGCTGCTGGATCTTGGCATGGGTGCCATGATCGGCAAAGGGAAACGGAGCCCGGAGGTGATTGAAGCAATTAAGAGGAATGGGGCTGTATATTTTGCTGCCGTGGGCGGCGCAGGTGCGCTTTTGTCCAAATGCATAACTGCCTCGGAAGTGGTGGCGTATGATGATCTTGGTACAGAGGCGATCAGAAAACTTACAGTAAAGGATTTCCCTGCCATCGTGGTGATAGACAGCGAGGGCAATAATCTGTATGAAACAGCCATAAAGGAATACTGTCAGGCGGAGGAAGCAAAAGGATGAAACGAATACTTTTAATGGTGGCGAGAAACATCTTTCTGGTTCCGTATGCCTGGATTCGACTGTGCTACCGTGCTGCGCATGTGGATAAATATACGGAAGAAGATCTGTATGCGTTTCTGAAATGGATTGACCTGCATGCCAACAGAGGCGGAAATGTAAATATTGACGTGCACGGTCTGGAGAATCTTCCGAAAGAAAACGGGTTTATGTTTTTTCCGAATCATCAGGGGCTGTATGATGTCCTTGCGATTATAGAAGCTTGTCCGCGTCCGTTTTCCGTGGTCGCAAAAAAAGAAATAGCCGATATTCCGTTTTTGAAGCAGGTTTTTGCGTGTATGAAAGCCTATATGCTTGACCGCGAAGATGTCCGTCAGGCGATGCAGGTTATAATAGAAGTAACGAAACAGGTAAAGAAAGGAAGAAACTACCTGATTTTTGCTGAAGGCACACGATCGAAAAAGGGAAATCAGCTGGGGACATTTAAAGGAGGAAGCTTTAAGGCGGCGTCGAAAGCCAGATGTCCGATCGTTCCTGTGGCATTGATTGATTCCTTTAAACCTTTTGATACAAATACAATCAAGCCGGTAACCGTGCAGGTACATTTTATGAAGCCGCTTTTATACGAAGATTATAAGGAAATGAAGACAACAGAAATCGCGGCTCTCGTAGAAAAGCGTATTCAGGAAACAATTAATGCGAATATCTAAAATATTTGAAAAATAGCGTTGACATTGTCAACTGGTTTTAGTATAATAAATTCCGCACCGTTGGTGTTAATTGAATAACTGCCGTATGAAATGTACGGTCCTATTCAGTATCAGGAGAAATACTCAAGAGGCTGAAGAGGCGCCCCTGCTAAGGGTGTAGGTCGGGAAACCGGCGCGAGGGTTCAAATCCCTCTTTCTCCGTTTGATATTATCTGAAAAGACTACTGGAGAATCCCAGTAGTTTTTGTATGTTAAATGTTAAATTGTGGATAATATCATGTAAAAATACCATATCTGGTAGTCAAAAGAAAAACTTGAAAAAGTTGTAAAAAACAGTTGACAAATGACAGACGAAATGGTATTATGTTTAAGCTGACTCGTGAGGGACAGCAAAACAAAGAAAAAAATAAAAAAGTGCTTGACAAACGAAAAACGCTTTGATATAATATCAAAGCTGTCGCTTGAAAAGAACGACAGGAACCTTGATAACTGAACAATAGACAACAACCCTTGAAAATTTCTTTGAAGAGAAAATTTCTAAGAACGGTTCATACGAACCAAACAACAGTAAAAAGGGAAGAATCAGCTAGTAGTTAATTCTGAACTGGAAACAAACACTTTTAACGAGAGTTTGATCCTGGCTCAGGATGAATGCT